>DJXM01000084.1:1813-49357 GCA_002449755.1 Caryophanales bacterium UBA7004 | reverse complement strand
CAAGTCTCATTGCATAAGCAACTGCATGAGCTGACTCAATCGCAGGAATAATACCCTCAAGTCTTGATAATGTAAAGAATGCTTCTAATGCCTCATCATCAGAAACTGTATCATATTTAACTCTTCCAATATCATGTAAGAAGGCATGCTCAGGTCCAACTGATGGATAATCTAAGCCTGAGGCAACAGAATATACTAAATCAGGCTCACCATTTTCATCCTTTAGCATTAATGAATTAAAGCCATGCATAATACCTTCACTACCAAATGTGATACTTGCCGCATGGTCTCCTCTTCCCTTTCCACGTCCTAATGGCTCAACACCTACAATTTCAACTGGGTCATTAACAAAAGGAATAAACATACCAGCAGAATTAGATCCACCACCAACACATGCACAAACAACATCAGGTAATAAGCCTGTCATTTCCTTAAATTGATCCTTAGCCTCAATACCAACAACTGATTGGAAATCTCTAACCATTAATGGGAATGGATGTGGTCCTACTACAGAGCCAATACAATAAATACAATCTTTATATTCTCTTAAATATGCCTTAAAAGCCGCATCTACTGCTTCCTTTAATGTTTGCTGTCCATCAGTAACCTCAACTACGTTAGCACCTAATAAACGCATTCTAGCAACATTTGGAGCCTGCTTCTTAATATCAACCGCACCCATATAAATATCGCATTCTAGGCCAAAATATGCAGCCGCAGTAGCTAATGCTACACCATGCTGACCAGCACCAGTTTCAGCTATTATCTTCTTTTTGCCCATAAACTTAGCTAATAAGCCCTCACCCATACAGTGATTAATTTTATGAGCACCAGAATGATTTAAGTCTTCTCTCTTTAAATAAATTTGAGCACCACCACAATATTTTGATAAATTTTCACAATGATATACAGGAGTAGGTCTTCCTTGGAATTCCTTTCTAATTCTTCTTAATTCATTGATGAATTGAGATGAATGACAAATAGTTTGATATGCTTTTGTAATCTCCTCAAAGGCAGGCTTTAACTCATCGGGAATATAAGCTCCACCATAGTTTTTAAAATATCCATTTTCATCAGGATAATTTTTTAAATATGTTTCAAAATCAACATCCTTAATTTTCATAATTTCTATCTCCTTAAAAAACTAATTAAATTATATCAAATTTCAACATTTATACCAATATCAAATCAAAAATTGCTTTAAGTTTTCCTAAAGCAATCTTATTTTAATAATTAATATTTAATTTATTTGTATTGTTTTTAATAATAATTTTAGATTATTTCATTTTTTAACATTTAAAATGGAATATTATTATACATAAACCAATATGCAGCAACAAAACCAGCTGTAATTAATAAATATAATAATCCTTTTAAAAATCTAATACTAAATAATTTTCTTAAGGCATCTATCAAGCTTAATAAGGAACCAACACCAATAATTACACCTGAATAAATTAAAAATGTTTTATTCTCAACTAAAAATGAAATTTCAGTTTTATCAATCCATTTATTTTTGAAATAAATGAAGAAAAAATATCCAATTGTAATTAATGCTGCTAATCTACCTAATAAGGCCAAGAAGCCTATAATGAATCCTTTCATTTATATCACATCCTACCACTAGTTACATTATAGCATTTAATTTAATAATTTTCATTAATTATCTGATCTAGAATATCCATTTTTCATATGAGCTGATGCATTTAATAAAACCTTATTTAATGTTTCAGTTGTAACTCTCTTAGCCATTTCACAAAGCTTATTATTAGCCTCATTTAATAAATCTAAATTCTTAGTATCTATAAATTTCTTATCATATTCATTAATTATTTTCATACCCTCATTCATAATTGCTGCTTGATATCTTTCAATTAATTGAATAGATGTACCATAATTACTATCAGCTAATGCTCCAATTAATCTATTAGACCAATAGAAATTATTAGAATCACAATCTAATTTAACATCAGATACATAATTTGGCATTTTAGATACATTAGCATATAAAGGTAATGAGGAATTAAATGCATTTGAGCCAAATGAAATCCATTCTAATGCCTTTATTTCATTTGGTACATAATCTCTTATTTCTAAAATAGCCATAACACCAGTTCTAGAAATTCCAATAGGACGATATATTCCCTTCTTTGGATTATCTGCCTTAGTATATGGATTATATGATGTACCCTGATAATATGAAGATAAAATATATTTAATATCCTCTTCTGTTACCTTTCTTTCTGGTACTAAAGCCCAAGGAATATTATCACTTTCTGGGTTAAAATCTGCATTTTCTCCCTCCCACTTATATTTAGTAGGATTAAAGAATCTACCCATATACCAAGCTCTTGGAGTGTTATATACATGATCTGAATCAGAATGAGATCCAAATACATTTCTAGGATTAAATACTCCATCATTATTACAATCTAAATGATTATTTTTAATAAATTCCTTTAAATCAGCTGAGCATAAATTAGATTCCTTCTTACCAAAGGCATCATCTAAATCAAATCTATCTAATCCAAATTGATTTGGCATGATGACTACCTCATCATCTAATACCTTTCTTGCTATCCAATGATGTCCACCAATAGATTCCAACCACCAGCATTCATTTTCATCATTAAATGCTATACCATTAGATTCATATGTACCATATTTTTCTAATAGGCTACCTAATCTTAAAACACCATCTTTTGCTGTTTTAATATAAGGTAAAACTAAAACAACTAAATCCTCTTCTCCGATTCCACCAGGAATATCCTTTTCCTTTTTATTTGCTGCCTTAATATATTTAACTAATGGGTCAGCACCTAAAACTCTAGGATTTGATGTAATAGTTTCAGTTGCTGTCATACCTACATTATAGGCATTAATTCCATTTGCGGCCCAAATACCGTTTTTATCATCAACTGATGGAGTTGATGTATAAGATACAGGATTATCAGGTAAATCAATCTCTAAATGAGAAATCTTACTTTTATATTTTCTTGGCTGATCCTTAGGATTAACCACTACTAATTTTTTGATATCAAAATATCCATCATCATTTCTAGCTATCATAGTTGAATTATTATAGCTAGCCTTCTTACCTACTAATATTGTTGTACAAGCCATTTTAAACACCTCTTTCATCTTATACATAGAAAAATTACCACAGCCTAAGCTATGGTAAATAATTCCTAAAGCTATATTAATAAAAAATCAAAAAAAGAAAAATTAGTTTTTACAATTATTATTATATTAATCATCAATCAAAAAGTCAAGTATATTTTACATTTTAATACTAATAAGATAATGATGATTAATATCTTACTCTTTTTTAATAAGATTTATATTAAATTATCTATCTCTAATTGCATCTATAGGACGTTTCTTCGCTATATTATAAACAGGAATAAATGTAGAAATAAATGCAACACCAACACTTACTGCTAAAACTAATATTACCTGTCTTACACCTGGAGTTAATAATGTAAATAATAAATTATATTCATTAACCAATGCTCTATTAATTATCATAGATATAACGAATGTTAATATTATTGCAAATGTAAATGAAATCATCGCAATAATAAATGATTCTGCAAAGAATATATTAAATACATCTCTACTTCTAGCACCAACAGCTCTTAAAATACCTATTTCTCTCTTCTTATATGAAATTGAAATAGTTATAAAATTAAATAGCATAAGTGATGCAAATACTGCAAATCCTATACCAACATATAGGAATACCTTAGATAATGTCTCAATTAATTCATTGATGCTTTCATAGGCTGGCATTACACCATTTTGGATTCTAAATATTGTTTTACCATCCTCTTTATCAGTATAGGTATCAACAACCATTTGCTTAATTAAAGCCTCATCATTAGGCATATTTGCAATTAAGAATGCATATTCACCCATATCTACATCAGTATTCTTTAAAACATTATCAGAAACATAAATCGTATCATTATATGAATTATCAACTACTATAGCTCTAATTTTTACACTTTGATTATCAAATAAAATCTTTTCCTGCCATCTATAATCAAAATATTTAGCATCTAAAGATACATTTGAATTTAATAATGGAGTCAAAATATAATTTTTAACTGAGTCATTAAATAATAAATCCAATAATGATTTATGGTATTCATCAAATGAATTATAATCCTTAACTCTTGTATCATTTCTATTCTTCAATAATGAATAAATAATTTTTAGATTATCAACATTTTTCAAATAATTGAATGCATCATAGAAAAATTCTACAGTGGATGGGTCTAATAATTTTGGATTATTAGTATCTGGATCATAATCAATATAAAATATTTCAAATGGGTCTATTTCAAAATTTAAACCATAATTATTAATTAGCATATTAATATTTAAAGCTATTTCATTTTCTTTTAAATTCTTACTACCAATAATATAGCTATTAGTTGGTAATACTTGCATACTATAAAAATTATTAGTATATCCATCAAGTGTATAGCTACAATTACTACCTAGATTTATTCTTGCTACTAAGCCTATATTATCAATAGTTTCCTGATTAGTAAATAATACTGAGCTTAAGCTATATTTATACTCTGATTGGAACTGATTAAATAGCATAAGCATACCAACATTTTGCATCAAATTATCATCCATAGCATTATCTATTGCTTTATATCTTTCTCTATCAAAATTAGTATCAATAATACCTGTTATTGTAAATGTTTTTTCACCATTAGTAGTATATGTAGTTATTGTCTTACCAATTAATGAATTCTCATTTATATCGCTAGCATCTATTGATTTACCACTATTATCCTTATAGCCATATTTTTTAAATGTTTCATACATTACCTTTGTAATGGCAACCTCATTTTCATTCTTTGGATATGTTCCTATAATAGATAAATTTTTATTTTTTATTTCGTTTTCATTTGATAAATATAATCCTGTAAAATATTTAACATAAGGTGAATAATAATCTGAATCGCCTGTTTTTAAATTGTTACTAAACATGTTTTCAGAGTTTTCACTTAATCTATAAACACCACTAAAATCTAGATTATATTTTTCATTCAACGCTTTAATATCATCATTACTAGCATTTAATTTTGTTGATGAAATATATTCGTCTTTTTCTTCATACTTATAATATCTATACTTCTCTAAGGCTACTGTATCTTTTGTTAAATCCATAATAGATTTAGTTGTAGATGTAACCTTATTATAGCTACCCATTGTATCTGCAAGACCAAACATACCAAATGCTGTTATAGCAAGTAATATAGTAATAATTAATCTAAATGGTTTTGTCTTTAGGCTTGACCCACCAATCTTAAAGCATTTTCTTAATGATAATCTAGATTTAATTGCTTTAAAATCTTCTTTTTTATTGATGATTTTAGATTCATCAGTTTCCTTAAATGATTCCTTATTTCCAAAATCATCAATTCTTGTAATACGCTTAAATGCTCCATTAACAGAATCATCTAATGAGATTAATCTTTCCTGATTCTTCTTTTCGTTTAGATATTTTTTGATAATTTGCATATCTGAATCAGTTAATTCATAATCCTTATCAATTCTTAATACTGATTGATCTATTAATGTTACGCCATCACTTTTTTTATCGCCTCTAACCTTTACTTTTTCAATATCAGAAATGATTTTACCATCCTTAAGCTCAATTACTCTATCACCGTATAATTCTGCAAATTCTCTATCATGTGATACAACAATAACAAGCTTCTTTTCAGCAAGCTTCTTTAATGTATCAAAAACAGCTAAGCCTGTTTTTGAATCTAGGGCACCAGTGGGTTCATCACCAAAAATGATATCAGGATCCTTAACTAAAGCACGCGCTATAGCAACACGCTGCTTCTGACCACCAGATAATTCATTAGTTTTTCTATTTCCGTAGCCCTTTAAATCTACTTCATCTAATATTTTATTGATTTCATCGCTTGTTGCCTTTCTTCCCTGCAATTCTATTGCTAGTGCGATATTTTGACCAACATTAAATTCATCTAAAATATTATATTCTTGGAATATAAATCCTAGATAAGTATTTCTATATGAATCGAAATCACCCTGTTTAAAATTCTGTGAAGATTTTCCTTTTATAATAATATCTCCACCATCAGCCTTATCTAGTCCACCCATTACATTTAATAATGTAGATTTACCCGAACCTGATTTACCTAAAATAAATACTAATCCTGTATCTGGAAATTTAATGCTAACATGATCTAATGCTACTACTGGATTCCCCTTTTTGGGCCTATATTCACGGTATAAATCCTTTACCTCAAGCATAAAATTACTTCCTTTCTATTAATTCATTAATTTTATCATTATTCATATTTTCTCCAATTACTATGATTACATCCTGTCCATCGCTAATTGGATTTATTTCAGTTAATAGATTAAATGCATTTACATTATACCATGTATCATTTTCTTTAAAATAACCTTTAATTCTTATTACATGTCCATATGAATCATTATTAAATAATTCATTGATAATATTTAATATTTCTTTCTTTTTGAATGATTTATTCATAAAATATAAGGAATCATAATTATTGTTATCAATAATATTTTTCTTTTGATATGGGAAATTAGTATATCCACATCCAATATATTTTTCAATATCCTTTGCCTCAAAAATAATATTATCGATATTTCTATCGCATTTATTTTCCTTTAATGAATCCTTTAATATAGAAATTGCTAGAGGCTTATTAGATTCCTCTAAATCACATTTACTTAATACAATAGCGCCAGAAACTGCCGCTTGGCTTGTAATAAAATATTTAGATTCATCTGATATACTATTTATAGTTGAATCAAATACACATATTACATTTCCTATTTCATACATTGAATCAATTGGTTCTTCATATAATGTATCAAAAAATTCATCAGTATCATAAATACCAGAAGGCTCAACAATTACTCTACTATAGCCCCTCATAGCCATTGATATAAGCTTTGTTTTAAATCTTCTTTTATGGCAATCTAAATCAGCACCACCTGAAACCATTTCAGAATCAACGCCTAAATTATTTATAAGCATCATATCAATATTAATAGCGCCATAATCATTTTCTAAAATACAAATATTTTCGCCCTTATCCTTTAGGTACTTTACATAATTCTTTAAAAATGTAGTCTTACCAGCACCTAAAAAGCCTGTTATTAAATCTATTTTAACCATATGACCTCCTGAAATTAAAAGCCACCCATTGGGTGGCATTTTATTACTTAGATACAATTAATGACTTTGAAGTCATTTCACTAGGAATTTCAATTCCTAAAAGCTCTAGCATAGTTGGAGTGATATCAGATAAAATACCATCTCTAATCTTAATATTCTTATCAGTAATAACTACTGGTACAGGGTTTGTTGTATGAGCTGTATAAACATTACCATTTTCATCAGCCATCTTTTCAGCATTACCATGGTCAGCTGTGATGATTGCAACACCACCAACCTTATCTAAAGCATCAATAACCTTACCAATGCATGTATCTACTGCCTCAACAGCCTTAACAGCTGCCTCAATTACACCTGTATGACCAACCATATCGCAGTTAGCAAAATTTAAAATGATTGTGTCATATTTTTTAGCCTCAATTGCGGCTACTACCTTATCACAAACCTCAAATGCGCTCATTTCAGGCTTTAAGTCATAAGTTGCTACCTTAGGTGAATTTACTAAAATTCTATCAGCACCCTTGATATCTCTATCAGCACCACCATCAAAGAAGAATGTAACATGGGCATACTTTTCTGTTTCTGCTATTCTTAATTGAGTCATGTTATTTTTAGCAATAACATCACCATATAAATTATCAAATGATTGTAAGCCAAATGCAACCTCACCCTTTACCTGATCAGCATACTTCATCATAGAAACAAAGAATGTTGACTTAGGTCCCTTTGAAGTATTTAGCTTATAAGGCTTCTCTGGATTATAAACAATTCCTTCTGGATTAGAGAATGCAGTTGCAATTTGAATTGCTCTATCTGGTCTAAAGTTAGAAAATACAATAGAGTCTCCTTCTTCAATCATACCATTCTTATTTGAAACAAATGGAACAACGAATTCATCAGTTTTGCCTCTATCATATGATGTTTGCATACCTTGGATTGGATCCTCAAAATATTCAGCATCACCTAAAGTCATAGCATCATAAGCAACCTGGATACGATCAAAGTTCTTATCTCTATCCATACCATAGTATCTACCACCAACTGTAGCTACCTTAATATCGCCTTCCTTAATAACCTTTGCTAAGAAATCCTTACCTGATGTAGGTGCTGTATCTCTACCATCCATAAATGCATGTAAATATACATCTTTAATTCCATTTTCATGAGCAAGCTTAGCAATAGCTATTACATGAGATGTATGACAGTGAATACCACCATCAGAGCATAATGCAAAAATATGGAATTTCTTATTATTTTCCTTTGCATTCTTAACTGCATCTAAAATAGCCTCATTCTTAAAAAATTCACCTGTTTTAATTGCATAATTAATTCTAGATAATGACTGTCTTACAACACGTCCTGCGCCTAGATTCATATGACCTACCTCAGAATTACCCATTTGGCCCTCTGGTAAGCCTACTGCATCACCTGATGCATTTAATTGCTTTGTATCGAATTCCTTAAAAATACGATCAAGATTTGGCTTTTTAGCTAAGCTTACAGCATTTGTGCTTGAAGCAGGAGCTAAGCCATATCCATCCATAATAATTAACATAACTGGTCTTTTCTTCATATTTTATTACCTCACCTAATGAATTATAATACATTTTAAAAATTTTAACCATAATTATTTTATAATTATCATAATTAAAGCATTTTCAAAAAAGAAAAAGCTAGCCTTAGCTAGCAAAAAAATGTTCTTCTATCTTTCCATAATCCTTACGCTTGCTTCTAACATATCCCTCAGCAGCTAAATTATAATTAATAAACGCAATTATAATAACCGGTAAAGCTAAAGCTAAGCTTAATAGCTTCCATGGAAGCAAGAATAATAAAACAATAATTATTACGGCAATAACCAATATCAATAAATAAGAAAATATTAACGAAAATAATGTTTTAGCATTAACAACATCCCTATATTTCATCTTTTCATCTCTATGAATGATATATGCCTCACTTATAGAAATGAAGCCATATAATAAGGCTGTAAGGAATGTTGTAATAAATACACTATGAACCCAAAGACCAAGTAAAGCTGTAATAAATGCTACAAGTGTAGTTGTAATAATAAAATCAATAACAATATTTAATAACATCTTCCAAAAGCTTCTTGGACATAATTTTTTTCTTAAAACTGACGCTGTTACAAAATAAGAAACTATTAATCCTGCAATAATCGCTATCGGAAATACACCTAATCCACCTGATATATTATTAGCAGTTTCTTTAACATTTCCTGTCATCGCAGCTGTATAAATACTCGCATTAGAATTCTCTAAATATGTCTTTATAGTCTCACCAAGCCAGCCCTCATCAAACATCATTTTAATTGTTTTAAATGGTGTTGTCCAAGGCAATGCCTTAGCCTCATCAAAAACATATTCTATTAATCCATTTAAATCATATGATAAAGAATTTAATTCAGTAGATAATGATGTTGTTAATTCATCCATTTGGCTTTGAACAAAGAAATAAAAATAAATAACTGCTGGTACTAACGCAATAGCCATTATTAAAAGCGGGATGAAAAAATATTTTAATGATAAAATAAATGATTTTAAAGTAAATTTAATCATTATTTAATATCTCCTTCAATATGATTAACAATCGCCTCGCCTGAAGCGTCAATCTTAGTTTTACAATTACCACCATAATTTAATGTACTATCACCATTAATATATGCCTTTAATTCTAAATCAACAGTAAGCGATAGGAATGATGCACCTAAAATATTAGCATCAGCCTTATTAGTAGTCAAATTAATACCAATAAGCTTTGATGAGCCTGATACCTCTAATTTAGTAATAAATGCTGTACCTTTAATAGAACCACTTGAATTACCTGATAAATCAAGCTTTAAATTTTCTACATTTAAATTTGAAGTTAAGCTTGCCGAATTATCAATTATAATACTGCAATCATCTGAAATAAAATTATTAACAATTAGGCTTGATGCCTTAGTTAAATAAACATTTGATTCCTTAGCGCTAACCTTATCAATATCTAAATTAGCACCATCAGTTAGATTGACATTTAGCTTTTTAGCATTAAATTCTAATGCTTTAATAGATGATGCACCTGACATCTTAATTGAAACATCATCACCATTCATTTTATTTTCAAAACTTCCTCTAACATCCTTAACATCGATATTAGAAAATTCATATCCATAAATCTTTATTGAAAATAATGGTGTTTCATATGTTTCATATCTATTACCACTTATTGTTAATTTATTTGATTTAGATTTAATATTAATAGATTCAATAATCTTCTTTTGACCCTCAAGCTTTACAATATGTTCACCTTTATTTTTAGCCTCATAGGTAAATAGATGGGAATATATAGTATTACCATGGTCTACTAAATTAATATTATTAATTTCTAAGCTAGAAGCATCTTCTAATTCCATTTCAAATGAAATTACTTCTCCTTCTCCAGTTATAGTTTTTTCCATAAGCCAGCATGAGCTTAAAACAAGTAAAAAAACTATAACGGATAATATAGATATTACCTTTTTCATCTAATCACCCTTTTAATATTTTTTCACAGGTTTGCATAATCTCATCACCTTTTCTTTGTGATTTGACAACCTTATATCCTAATTTTGTATATAAATTAACTGAATATGTATTTGTATTTCTAGTTAATAATCTAATACTAGAATATCCTCTTTTCTCAACAAAGGCTAAAATCTCTTGGGCATAGCCATGACGCCTATATAAGGGATGAACCATTACTCTTTGAATTAGGCAATAATTTTCATGGCATTTATATATTTCCTCGCATGGGTCAGGATGATTATGATACATAACTAAAAAAGCTACTACCTTACCATCTACCTCGCATACTACCGCTCCATTAGATTTTAAATCATCTTCTATGATTTTTTGGTTAGGATAATCTTCATTCCAAATATTTAATTTTCTCTTTTTCATATCAGCCTTACATAAATTAAGCATTTCCATGATATCATTTAAGTCATCAATTTGACCAATTCTAACCAATTCAAATCACACCCTAGTATTATTATATCTTTCATTCAAAATTATATCAATATAACCGGAAAAAGACCACATTGTGGTCTTACATATTTCTATATTCTAAAAATAATTTTTTAGCTTCCTCATTATCACATTTCCTATTTAAGAAAATACAATCAGCATAATATGCTTGGTAAAATAGCATTGCCTCACCATTACAAATCTTTTTACCATTAATTTTAGCTAATCTTAAAAATTCACTAACCTCAGGAACATAAATTAAATCTACTGCAGATTCACACAATTTAATTAAATCCTCACCAACAGGTGATTTACCTACACTCTTATGCATACCAACGCCAGTACAATTAATAATAATATCATATGGCTTATTTTCTAATCTTTCCAAGGCTTCAAATTTAGGGAATTCATCATATAATTCCTTTAATCCATCCTGATTTAAATCAAAGGCAGAAACAGATGCGCCACTAGTAACTAGCTTTTTAATTACAGTTCTTCCAACACCACCACTACCTAATACTAGGCAAGTTTTACCGTTTGCGCTAATATTAGCATTTTCTATCATAAGCATAAAGCCTACACCATCAGTGTTATAGCCATATTTAGTTCTACAATCAATTGTATTAATTGATTTAAAAATTAATCCATCTTCCTTTAATTCATCTAAATAAGGAATAACATCTAGCTTATAAGGAATAGTTACATTTAATGTATCATATTCCTTTAAAATTTTAGGAAATTCATCCTTAAAATTCTCTAAAGGAATTGATACCTTATCATATTTAATATCTACTCCTAATTTATTCATAATGAATGTATGCATCTTTGGTGATAAAGATTCAGATACATCCTTTCCAATTACAGCCATTTTTAACATAATCAGCACCTCAATCAAAATATGCTTTAATTATAAATTAAAAATAGATATTTTACAATTTACTTTTTATCGAATTCTCCATATTCACATCCAACATGTGATACCTCAATATCATCTATAAGCTCAAATTTACCATTTTTCTTTTCATACATCTTAATATAACCATAGCCATTACCACCATTATATAAATTATTATGAAGTTTTAATCCCTTAGGATCCTCATAATTTACTAGCAGCATTTCCTTCTTTTTACATTCAATATGAGTTTCCATTAATGATTTACTATCTCTTTGCTTAATATCCCAAACAACAATATCATCTAAAATCCTACAATCAAAAAATGTTTTTGATGGATGATAAAATTTAGAAAAATTATATTCATATTCCTTTCCCTCATAATAAAATGCACCTAATAATTTTGATTTAAATGGAATGCCAAAGGCTTTAGGTCTTCCACCTCCAATATCAAATACTGAATTTTCTAATTTCTTATTCTTTATTTTACTATATAAGCAATTTGAGGATAGCCATATCCAAGGAGATGTAAAATTAGAGCCCCAATTCTTATCAGCATAGCCATATGATTTTTCAGGCTTAATTATATATTTTCTTCCATTAAAAGTAACTAAGCCCTCATATTCTGATTTCATTCCCTCTGCGTGCCAGTACATTTCAAATGCCTTTAAAAACCTAAAAAGACCACTTGTTCCATATCCAACATTAAATGCTATTAATTTTTTTATTTTTAAATCAAATGACATAGAACCATTATCTGACATATATTCAGGATGATTTTGGCTATCAATTACCTCTATATTTCCCCTTAATGTAAATTCATCTAAATAAAAATCTTCTGCTTCAATTTTAATTGGAGCCTTATTAATTTTTACATCCTTTAGAGGAATGAATTTATGTAGCTGGGCATGGTTTTCGCCCCAAGCTCCACATTTAATCATTAAATAGGATGGAATATCTCCTAATCTTCCATATTTAACCTCATTTGGTGAAACACTAGGATTAATTATGAAGAATTCTATAAAAAAAGCTTTTTCTTCATTTGTTTCCATATCAATTCCTGTAAATGAATGCCACCACCAATCGTATCCTCTTTTTTTAAATCTGCCATTTAACATATAGCCATTCTTTTTATAATTAGATTTATTAAACAATAGTATCACCTTCAATTTAATTATAAAATCTAAATGTCACATTTAAAACAACAATTGTTATTATTTTATGGTAAAATAGAGATGGTGATAAAAATGATTTTAAAATATAATGAGGCATTAAATAAGGCAGAAAATAAGGAATGGTTTAAATCATTCTATAAAATTGATGAGGTATCAGATGATGATACTGTTGATGAAATTAATAATTTAGTAAACAAATTAGGTGGTAATCAAATATTAGAAAATTATTTTGAAATAAAGGATGATATGCTTTTACTTAAAATATATGAGGATGATTTATTTGATTATTTATATGATTTAGAGGATGCAAAAATGGGCAACTAATTGCCCATTTTGTTTTTATATTCATCTAATACACTATCTGCAATATAAGCCCAAGAATTATTATTAGATATCTTTTTACCAGGAATACCACCCCAGGTAGTTCCATCTTCTACTATATCCTTTACTATAACTGCGTTAGCTCCAATTGCGACATTATCAGCTATTTTAACAGGACCTATAATTTTAGCTCCACTTCCTATATAGACATTATCCCCTAATACAGGAAGACCATCCTTACCTGCGGCTCCTCCTATAGTTACACCTGATTGAATTCTTAAATTTCTTCCAACCTTAGATTTAGAATTAACATAGATTGTTCCTATATGAGCTATAGATAGGCCTGGTCCACAAACATTAATAGGAATTGATGTAGTATACAAAACAGTTAGCTTTCTATGCTTATTAGAATAATATCTTAATTTAATTTTATCAATTAAATTCTTTTTTTCCTTATTATGATAATATTCATGATACCTTAATATTATTTCATATTTCCATATAATATCAGTTTTTTTAGGCTTTCCGCTTTTTTTTAAATTTAGCATATCCTGCTTTAAATAATATCTTAAATCATCTTTATTTTTTATCATATTGATCACCGTATCTTTATTTATTTTATAGCATATGTTATTAAAATAAGCCATCATAATTTTTATATTATTACCACAATAAATTTTTTCTATAAATCATTTCCTATTTTCCTAGAAAAAAGTATGAAATATGTGATATACTAATGATAGTTTTTTTATAAAGGAGATTATTTATGGATAACTATAAAATAAATACAAAATGTGTTCAAGCAGGCTATAGACCTAAAAACGGTGAGCCAAGACAGGTTCCTGTTATTCAATCAACAACATTCAAATATGATACAAGTGAGGATATGGGTAAGCTTTTTGATTTAGAGGCTTCAGGATATTTCTATACAAGATTACAAAATCCTACAAATGATTATGTAGCAGCTAAGATTGCCGCTTTAGAAGGTGGTACAGCCGCTATGCTTACATCATCAGGACAAGCAGCTAACTTCTTTGCATTATTTAATATTTGTGAATGTGGCTCTCATATTGTATGTTCATCATCTATTTATGGTGGTACATTTAATTTAATCGCAGTAACAATGGCTAAGATGGGAATTGAAACAACATTCATTTCACCTGATTGTACAGAGGCTGAATTAAATGCCGCATTTAAGGAAAATACAAAGGCTGTATTTGGTGAAACTATCGCTAACCCAGCCCTAACAGTATTAGATATTGAAAAGTTCGCTAAGGCTGCTCATAGCCATGGTGTACCTCTAATTGTTGATAATACATTCCCAACACCAGTAAATTGCCGTCCTATTGAATGGGGTGCTGATATTGTAACTCATTCTACTACTAAGTATATGGATGGTCATGGTGCCGCTGTTGGTGGTGCTATTGTAGATTCAGGTAAATTCGACTGGATGGCCCATAAGGATAAATTCCCTGGTCTTTGTACACCAGATGATTCTTATCATGGAATTACATATGCAGAAAAATTTGGTAAGGAGGGGGCCTTCATTACTAAATGTACTGCCCAATTAATGAGAGACTTTGGTTCTATCCAATCTCCTCAAAATGCATTTATTCTAAATCTAGGCTTAGAATCATTACATGTTCGTATGCCTAAGCATGTAGAAAATGGTCAAGCTGTTGCTGAATTTTTAGAAGCAAATCCTAATGTTGAATTTGTAAATTATCCAGGTTTAAAGAATGATAAATATCATAAGCTAGCTGAAAAATATTTACCTAATGGTGGATGTGGTGTTGTATCATTCTGCTTAAAGGGTGGTAGAAGCCAAGCTGAAAAATTCATGAAGGCATTAAAGCTAATCGCAATTGAAACACACGTAGCTGATGCTAGAAGCTGCTGCTTAAACCCAGCTACTTCTACTCATAGACAATTAACAGATAAGCAATTAGAGGAAGCAGGAATTCCTGCAGGCTTAATTAGAATATCTTGCGGTCTAGAGGATAAAGAAGATTTAATCAATGATTTGAAGCAAGCATTCGATTCTATAAAATAATAATTAAAATATCCAGTAATGATTATTCACTACTGGATGTTTTTTTAAATTAAATTATTTAATTCCTCATTATTAATAAATCTAATTAAATTATCAAATATAGCATCAGATACTAAATCATTAGCTTCCTTTGTTTGCGCACCTATATGAGGTAATATAATTACATTTTCCTTTAAAATAGGATTATTATCATCAATAGGCTCAGGATAATATACATCTGATGCATATCCCTTAATTAATTTATTTTTTAATGCATATAATAAATCATCATTATTAACAATTAAGCCACGAGATGGATTGATTAAATAAGGCTTCTTCTCCATTTTATTAAATAAATCAATATTTATAAAATTAGCTGTTTCATCATTTAAAGCTAGGCCTATAACAATATAATCACTATTTTTTAATAAATAATCTAAATCAACCTCTTTAATATAAGATATATTTTTCTTATGCCTATTATATCCTAAAACATTCATAGCAAATCCATAATGTAATATTTTAGCAGTATTAATAGAAATATTACCTAATCCAATAAAGCCACAGGTTTTGTTTTTCAATTCAAAGCCTAATAATTTATTAGAGCCTAATTCCTTAACATCTAATGATTTAATAATGTTTCTAGATATATCTAGCATTAAGGCGATAGTTAATTCAGATACAGCATTCTTATTTAATCCTGGTGTATTAAATACCTTAATACCTAATTTTTTAGCATAATCAATATCGATCATATTATATCCAGTACCATATACTGCAATTAATTTCAAATTTTTGGCACTATCTAATATTTCCTTATTAATTTCTTTATTTCTTATAATTGCTACAAGAGCCTCTTTAATATCAGTAGTTAATTCAAATTTAGTTTCAAGCTTATTCCTTAAATAATCTGATATTGGTTCAACAACAAATAATTTCATAATACACCTATTTTATTAAATACTTTCTAATAATCTCAAATGAGAAATATAACAAAATTATACTACTAGATACCTTAACTGATAATTCAATTAAAACCTTATTACCATCAATAGGAGTTTCAACTCTATGATAATAAATATTAACTATTACATTACCATTTATCATACAGCCCTTAACTAAGGCTTCGTTAGTATAATAATTGTCAATTACTGGCGTTATAATTTCATATTTTTCATTATATTTTAATGAATAATTATATGATTTTAATAATTTATTTTGATTAATATCAATACAATTAATTATTAAATTATAATCATTCATTTTATATAAAACATCTACTTTAGTATCATGAGAAATGATACCTGATACATAATCTATATTTGGAGTATATCCATCAATTTTTGGTACTTCTATATTATATTCATCATTATATTTTAATATTGAATTATAGCTTTCAATTAGCTTATTTCCTAATTCGTCTATATAATTAATTACTAGCTCATAATCATTTTTAGTATAGATTACATCATATTCTAAATTCTGATCTATTTTGCCACTAATATAATCATTATTAGCTTTATATCCATCTATAATTGGAGATGGTACATTAAAGTCTGATTCATATTTTAATTTAGCATAATATCTATTAGATAATATATTATTATCCTCATCTAAATAATTAATTATTAATTCATAATCATTCTTAGAATACATTAAATTAATTATTGTATCCTCTTTAATTAAGCCAGATACATTATCTAAATATGGGCTATAGCCAAATACTATAGGAGCCATAATATCATAATTTGAATTATAATCTAATTCTAATTCTAAACTAGGATATATTTGATTATTTGCCTCATCAATATAATTAATAATTAATTTATATTTATTTGGAATATAAACAAAATCAATTTCTAAATTTGATTCAATAATACCTCCTACATTATCATCTAAGGTACTATAGCCTTCTATTTCCTTAGGATTAATATTATATTCGTCCTTATATTTAAATTTAAATATATCTGTATCACTAATAATATTATTCTTTTCATCTAAATAATTCACTTTAATTTCATAATCATTTTTAGTATAGATAACATCTATATTTTTATCTATATCTAAAACACCTTCTACTACATTTATATTTGGTGTATATCCATTTATAGTAGGTGATTCTATTTCATATTTAGAATTCTTTATTAAATTTTGATTATATGAATCAGCTAATTTATTACCTTTTGCATCTATATAATTAATTACTAAATTATATGTATTTTTAGAATAAATAACATTTATTTCAGTATCATTATCTAAAATACCTTCTACTACATTTATATTTGGCTCATAGCCTTCAATATTTGGAGATTCTATTTTATATTCAATATCCTTATTTAATATTTGATTATATGAATCAAATAATTTATTTCCATCACTATCTAGATAATTTATTTTTAATCTATATCCATCCTGATAATATTTAACAATAAATGCTTTAGTACCATTAAATACATATTCAATATATTCCTGATCAGGCTTATATCCTTCTATAATAGGACTATCAATATGATAAAGCACTCCATAAACTGGATCATTTTCTCTATATGTATCATGGGCAGTACTTCCATCCTCATATTGGTAATAAACAATAATTATAGATACATACCAAGCTCCTACATTAGAAATTAGTGTAATAGCACTAAAAAAGAATAAGATAACTAATAATATAAATTTATATATTTTTTTCATACTATCACACTCCTCTAATTAAATTATAACCTATAAATAAACCGTACGCATACTCCTTTTATAATTTTAAAAAAAATGGTCATTAGACCATTATTTTTCTATTAAATTTTCGACATGCTCAACTATTATTTCATAATCCTGCTTAGATTCGGTAGTTACAGAAATACAATAATTATCCTTATAATCAAAATTTATTGCATAAGCATTTTTACCAATATATGTCTTTTTACCATTTAAAGGTAGGGCAGGTATTAATTTTAAATCTCTATCAATACCAAATCCAACATATTTAACTAAGCTTTCCTTTGATGTCCATAATCTATAAAAATCCATTTCTTCCTTTAATGCGTTCTTTTCTAAATCAGAAAAAACATAATCAGCAAGCTTAGGATTTCTACTTCGCTTCATTTCAATATCGACTCCTATTTCAGAGTCTGCAACACCTAATACAACATAATCATTTGAATGAGATAGGCTAAAAAAATAATTATCCTTACATGGTTTACCATAAAAATCATATTTAATACCATCTAAGCCACCGGCATATTTTTTTATTAATAAAGAACCTGTGATACTTCTTAATGTATCCTCCTCCTTAACATATTTCAATGCCTTATAAACTCTTTCTCCTGATATTTGTTCCAAAGCCTTATCCTTATATGGGATAATTTCATGATAATCAACTATATATATTCTAATCATTTCAAAATACCTCTTTATATTATTATACATTAATAATATAAGAATAGAACATTTATTGGAATATTTTTTTAACTATGTTATAATTATCATGTTTTGAGGTGTATGAAGTATGAAAAAAAGAAAATTATTATTTTTTCTTCCTCTTATTTCACTAGGTGCTTTAGCATCATGTGGAAGCGAAAATATAGATATTAAATGTGAAGAAAAGGATTTTTATAATAAAACTAATGAATATAATATTACTTCTAATAAAATAAATACATATTTTATAAATGATTCAAAGCTAGAATATGTTAATGTTAAAGAATTTGTTAAATCATTAGATGGCTATTTAAAATATGATACATATGAATTTGTTAAGGTTCCATTTGATTCAGTATATACAATGTATTATAAAACTGATTCATATAGATTTAGATTATATTTCAATTATAATTTAGATACTATCTCATTAAATAGCGCTAACGCATTAGGTAACATTGTTTCTACTAGTGATACTGATTATACATATGGTATTAAGGAGGAAACAAATAAAATAATAGCCGAAGGCGGAGGAGAAACTATTTGGGATTTAAAGGATTTATTTGATATTCATTATAAAAATGATGGATTATATATTCCATTTATTCTAGCTAATACCTTATTCTGCTCACCTAATTATTATAATCTATATTATAATGGCGATGCATATTACGGATATTTTAATTCAATGAATGAAAATCCTGGTATTAAAACAACATCATTAAATGATGATGAGCATAGATTAGCTAATTTCAATTTAATTAAATTTGTAATGAATAATTTATATGGATTAAAGGGATATAAGAAAATAAACGATTATAATACTATCCTAAAGGATTATAGAGATGATATGCTATCAACGGATTTTGATAAATATTCTAATGCATATAAAAAATTCTTTATGGAATATTTAGATGATCCACATACTAATTATTATATTAATTCAAATTTCCAAAGAGAAAGATATACTGATTATCCTTTTAAGGATGGATTTATTAAAACACAAATTGATACCGGAAGAGAATTAAATAGGCTAAAGGAAGAAAATGAAATTACAAATGCAATTGATTATTATGATACAACTGCGATAATTCATTTTGATGAATTTAAAACTGGAACTAATGAAGAAATATTTGATGAAAATAAAAATGTTAAAACAACTGCGAAGGATGCCGATTCATATTATTTTATGAAGGATTCATTAGATAAAATTAATAAGCATGGAAATATTAAGCATATAATGCTTGATTTATCTACCTCACCTGGTGGTAATTTAGCAGCTATGTTAAGAGTATTAGGCTTTATTACAAATCAGGATATTTCATTTACTCAATTTAATATCATTGGTAATTTAGCTGTAACTGGAACTATGAAGCTTGATACTAATTTAGATAACAATTTCAATGATTCAGATGCTAGTATTGATTATAAATGGGGTGTATTAACATCTAATGCTACATATTCAGCAGCGAATTTATTTGCTTCTATTGTTAAGAATCAGCATCTTTGTAATTTATATGGAGAAAAATCTGGCGGTGGAATGTGTACTGTTACTCCTATCGTATTAGGAGATTGCTCTACAGTATTTATTTCAGGTAATACTCTATTAGTAACAAGAAATGGTAATAATTCATTTACATATTTAGAGGCCGGAGTTGAGGTTGATTTTAAGGTAGATAGAGAAAACTTCTATAAGGCTGAAGAAATCCATAAATTATTTAAATAATATGTAATTAAAAAGACTTAAGAATCAATCTTAAGTCTTTTCATTTTAGCTTATAATTCTTTCCTTTTGTCCATATTCATAGACATATTCTAAGCGTTCCTTTATTCTCTTATTTAAGACCTTAGTATCAAACTTAAATGCTTCTAATACTGCTTTAAATAAATCATCATTATCAAGGTCACCCTGAATCTTAGTAATTTCTCTCATAGCACATGCTAGCTCCTCCTTAGATACCTCATAGATATCACGGCCATGGGCTAATCTAAAATTAGACATATATGAATTTTGCTCAACAAAGAAGAATTTTTCACCATTTTGATCAATAGTATATAGATATTTTTTGATTAATTCTTCCTCTAAGAAATCTGATATAGATTTAGTTATAGATTTAATTTCATAATTATCTCTAATTATCTTTTTAATTCTACTAAATGAAACAGGTCCTTCTGTTTTAACAATAGAATCTAAATTAATATCTAAATTCTTAAATCCCTTTTCTTTACTATATTTAGATTTTACTAATATAGCATCCATATAATCTAAAGGCTTTAAGGCAATTACTTCCTTCTTTTCCTCTCTTATATTTGGATTAATTAGAATATCCTTTTTAACATATGGATCATCTAAGGCTTTAATTATTTTATCAATTACAGCCTTTTTATTTTTGAAATATTCTACTGAATAAACATTAATAATTTTCCATTTTAAATTATTTAATACATATTCATTAACATATAATCTATCTCTTAATGATAAATCACTAAATGCTATAGAATTATCAATAATTACACCTAATGAATAATCATTATCATTCTTTTTCTTAATAGCTAAATCAATCTTTACAGAACCACTACCGATTCCACATTCAGCATCTATATCATATTTAGCTAAATCAGCCTTAATTAAATCTGCTAATCTTTCCTTATTATTTTCTTCTATTTTTGCTTCAAATGAATTAAATTCAGCATAGCCCAAGAACTTCTTTAATAGCTTAGCACCTAATGATGTAATTCTTTCATCTGATTCAAAATCAGAAAATCTAATTGTAGATACAATATACATTTCTTCTTTAGATCTTGATACAGCAACATTTAATCTCTTTTCACCATTAGCTCTTACTAATGGTCCATTAATATAAGGTCTACCTAATGAATTCTTTCTAAAGCCAATAGATATTAAGATAATATCTCTTTCATCACCTTGAACATTTTCTAGTGATTTAATAAAATAAGGCTCACCTGTTTTTTCTTCACTATAAGCCAATTCCTCTCTAATCTTAGGATTAGATAATAAATAGCTTTGTAGCCTATTTTCTAATGTTTCTTCCTGAGTAATATTAAATACAATAATACCTAATGATTTACCATGATTTACTGGATTAGAATAAATACTTTCAATCTTATTTATAATAGCATCTGTTTCATCCTTAGATATATTAGAATTCTTCTTTTCTTCCTTAGGCTTTACATATTCAAAATGAACCTTGAAATCCTTTGAATCAACAGATGGGAATGTATAAAGTGATGAATCATAGAAGTTATCATTAGAGAATTTAATTAATGATTCATGATGGCTTCTATAATGGAATTTAAGTCTATGACGAGGAAGGTCAATAGCTAAGCATTCATTTAATAGTGAATCAGCATCAATAAATTCAACATCATCATCTGAAATAGTAATATCACTTTGGAAATATGATGATGGTGGCATTTGATTAGGGTCACCAGCAACAATTAGGCTATTACCACGAGCTATAGAGCCTATAGCCTCATGAGTTGGAATCTGTGATGCCTCATCAAATATTACTATATCGAATTTAGATACACCCTTTTTAAATTCATCATCTATTGCTAGATATTGAGCAACAGATAATGGTGACATTAAAAATACAGGGAAATAGCTTTTTATAACATCATCAAATTCTCTTAATGTTTCTCTTATAGTCGTTCCTCTACCTTGAGATTGGATAGATTTTTTAAGTCTACCAATAGGAGATGAATCCATATACTTTATTTGATCATGAATTAGCTTATCTGAGATCCTAGCTGAAACCTCTTCTATTGCATAATTATTATAATCATTAATTAATTTACGATATTTTTGTATTTCAGCATCAAAGATATCAGGACTAAAATAATTAATATCATCATCCATAAAATAAATTCTAATATAGCCATCAGCTAGGCTCTTATTATAAATTGATTCAATATCATTAATATTTATTCTATTGTTAATGATGCTATCATTTATAATCTTTAATCCAAAGCCATCTAATTTTTCAGATATTTCATTTATTTTAGCTATTGTTAATAATAATGAAACATCTAAATCATTACACATGAAGCTAATGAATTTATTATAAATATCCATATTCATTAATTCATATTTAATCTTATATTTATCACTTAGGCTCTTTTCATTTAAAACAAATTTATCACTTGATTCACTAATTTCCTTAATAGAATCTATGATATCCTGATCCTTAGTTTCATTTAAATTAGTAAATATAGATAATGTATCCTCTATTCCTAATTTATCTAATTCCTTAATATAATCAATTAATTCAATTGTATTATCAAATTCTTCCTTAATTAAATCCTTTTCATCAATTCTATTAATAAATTTAAAGCCAATTAATTCATCTAAAATATTTGAATTATTATTTATATAATTGTAATTATTTTGATATTCATTAATTAATTTATAATAGCCTACTAAATCCTTATTTAATTTAGAATTAGATATTATCTTTAATTCCTTCTTACATTTAGATTTTAATGAAATCTTTTTAAAGAAGCCACTTACATTTTCTAATTCCTTAATTCTAGATTCTGAATCAATATTTAATGAATCATCAAATTTAATATTTGAATTATTCTTCTTTAATTCTAAAAGCCTACTAGCCTTTTCAAATAAAATATTAATATCATCTAAATTTATGTCATTAAAGAATTTATTAATATTATCTCTATAAATATTTTTATTAACAGAAACTGAAATAGCTCCTAAAATATTTAAAATAATATCCTGACTTAATTCAGTTGAAATACCTACTCTATTAAATATTCTTTCAATAGAATAAATTAAATCATCATATTCCTCTTGGAATTTAATAAATTCATTTTTAACATTTTTACTATCAAAATAATTTAGTGATGTAATTCCAATATATTTTAATAATGAATCACTAAATGAAGGAATCTCTTTAGCTAAAACCTTATAATTAGCTAATAATTCCTTTATTTCCTTATCCTTTTTATCATCATAATTTATTAAATAATTCATATCTAAATCAAGTGGTGATGATGAATTATATTCTGATTCTAAGATAGCATCATAAAGGCTCATAAAATATCTTTTATTATGAATCTTATTCATTTGATTCTTTAAATCAAGCTTTTTAATTTCTAATTCCTTAGCACTATCCTCAAATTCAGTAGGATCTACTGTTTTTCCTATTTCCATAGATGATTTTAATTTAGCAAAGAAATCACTCTTATTTGCCTTATTAGAATGTAATTCTAAGGCAAATCTATCAAGCTTTAGCTTCTTTAATCTATCATAAACTACATCTAGGGCAGCCTTCTTTTCAGCGACAAATAATACAGTTTTTCCATTATAGAATGAATTAACAATCATATTAACAATAGTTTGAGATTTACCAGTACCAGGAGGTCCATCAAGTATAAAAGATTTACCATTTCCACAATCTAAAATGGCCTTTAGTTGAGTTGAATCATAAGGAAGCGGAGCGGCAAAATTATTATAATTTTCAAGCTCATCTATAGATAAATTAGCATCTAATGTGAAATCATTTAGCATATTTCTATTATTAATAATAGATGAAACAATCTTATTCTTCTTTAATTCTTCCTTTCTCTTTTTCATATCAAGCCACATGATATAATGAGAGAATGTTAAATTAGCAATTATAAACATATCAGAATCTAAAATAATTTCAGCATTATTCATTACCTTAAATGTATGACAAATATCCTGATATCTTTCATCCTTTATTTCAAATAGATTTGAATAATCTAAATCAGGATTTTGTTCCTGATAATATTCAAAGAATGTTTGATTAATCATGGCATCCTCATAATCATAATTAATTGTGTAGCCACTCTTATTTTTATTCTTTGTTATTTTAATAGGTAATACCATAAATGGAGCTAATCCAGTATCCTTTAATGGCCTTTTATATTTTAATACACCCATTATTAAATATAATGTAGGAGCACCTGTTTCATCTGTTGCAAGCTTAGATTTTGAAATAATTGATTTTAATGTCTTTTCATCACCAAAGGCATATATTTTATCATTTACATCCTCTAAATAGTCATGAGGCTTTTTATTAGATTTCAATGTAAGCTCTAAATCCTCATTTAAAACCTGCTTAATTGGTGAATCTAGCTTTAATGAATTATTATTTTTAATTAATTCACCAAAATTGCCATCATATGCTAATCTAATTGAATTAGTAATTCTAATATTAAAATTAACTAATGGATTAGCATCACTTAAATCTAATAGCTTCTTTTCCCAAAATGTAAATCTATCCTTTTCAGCCTTTATATTTGAATCAATAAATTTAACATCTGTTATAGGATTATCTATTTTCTTTTCTAATTCAGCTATTTCCTTTTCTAAATCATTATTATATATAGACTTAAATAATCCATCAGAAAAAGCTTTTACATCATAAGCATAGAATAAATTATCATAATTATATATTAATTGATTTGCCTTATTGATATTTTCATTAAATGGTAAATTTAATGATTCCTTATTAGTTACATCAATTAAAATTAAATCATTAGTACCAGTTACATAATTATATAAAATATTAGATGATGCTAATGTACCATTATCAAATACATTCTTTTCTAAATCCTTATAATCCTTTAAATATACTCCTATAAAGGCTTCTACCTTTGTCATAATTAAAATAGGATTATAATTAAGCTTTAATAATACTGATACAAAGAATAAGCTAATATCTAATTGATTAGCATTTTTTGTATCTAATATTTCAGATATCAATCTAACCTTATTACAATATAATTCGTCATTATTAGAATATAATACCTCATCAATATAATTAAAATCTAAATTAGCTACAGCATCATAAATCTTGCCTATAGAATCTATTACATTAGATTTTTTATATGGATTAGGATTTTGTTCTAATTCATAATCATTTATAAAATCCTCAATAAAATAGCTATCCTTATTTAGATATTTTAAATACATTCTAAAATCATATCTAGCTTCTATTGATGGAATATTTATTGGTAATAAATGAAATATATGATGGAATCTAGCATATACCTTTTCATTATCTGAAATTGCTATTTCTAATGTCACTATATTAATATCAGCTAATTTAGATAATGAATCTAAATCAACATGAATAAAAGGATTTAATATAGGCTCTTCTCTATGATTTTCAATTGAGCCTAAATTAATATCATTTATTTTCAATAATGGATTAGAAAATTCAAATGTAATTTTTAAATCATTATAATCCTTATTTGTATCATTAATTATTTTTAAAGATTGAATAAATGACATTGGGCTTTTATTTAGATTATCCTTTTTACGCATTAAAAAATCTGTGTGATAATCTAAATATGAAAAATAAGGAAGTAACTTCGCTTCAATTCTTATTTCATCAATATCCTTATTAATTAAATTAGTTATCTTCTTTAATTTTGATACATCATATGGCATTGAATCTATATCAAATTCAGCTACCTTTTCTACCTTATATGTATCATTTAATCCTTCTACCATAACTAGATCATCCTTTAAAATATCAAAGTCAGAAAGGTATGGCACAAAATCCGAATTTAAAGTCTTTAAATACGCAATTTTATATTTCATTTATGATCAGCTCCAATTTTTCAAAATAGTGTAAATATTATAGCATTATAATTTTTTTAATTATAGGACTTGACAGTAATAATTTATTAAAAATTTTAAAGACTTTTATCAATATTTTTTTCTTAATGATTTATAACTAATAGACTAAATTATTAAATTAATTTTTTACTTGAAATCTCTTTTACCTAATGATATAATTGTGATTGCATGTAGAATGTTGGAGGTGAAAACTCATGGCAAATATTAAACAGCAAATTAAGCGTATCCGTACAAACGAAAAGGCTAGACAATTCAATGCATCATACAAATCTGCACTTAAGACAGCAATAAAAAATGTATATGCTGCTGTAGAAGCTAAGGACGCTGAAAAGGCTAAGGCTGCATTAAATTTTGCTTACTCTAAGTTAGATAAGGCTCAGGCTAAGGGAATCGTTCATAAGAACTATGTAGCAAGACATAAGGCCGAGTTAGCAAAGGCAGTTAACACATTATAATTTTATAAATAATGTAAATAAAACACACCTTAGGGTGTTTTTTATTTTTATATATGAAAAAAAGATAGGACTTCTCCTATCTTAAAAAATATAATTGTATACCAAGCTCATAATCCATTTTGCCTGTTCTAATATCAAATTCTAGCTTATTTAATAAATCAATATTATTTTTTATATCCGAAATAGATTTTGTTTTAGCATCCTTAATCATATAATAAGCAACATTAGGCTTTACCTGAAATAGATTAGCTATTTCCTCCTGTCCTACTCCTGCCCTAGTTAGATTATAAACATTGTAAAGCTCCTGAAATTTCTTTAGTAGCATTGGAATTAGATTAGATGCCGCATTCATTGTTTTGAAATCCTCATAGATTTCAAAAATTCTTTTTTTATCGCCTCTTAATACGGCATTAGTTAATTCATAGCCTTTATCCTCTAAAGGCTTAGGAACCATCTTTAAAACATCTTCCTTTGTTATTTTTTTATTTTCTAATTTGTAGCATTTTAATATTTCAACAGCTGATGAAACTAAGGTTAAGCTATCACAATAGCTAATCAAAAGGGATAAAACATCATCAGCTATTTCATAGCCATCTTCTAAAAAGCTTTCTTTAGCATATTGATCTAGGGGAACATTTTTTATTTTAATATCTATAAATGAAGCATATTTTTTTAAATTAACAAATACATTATTATTTAAATCATATCCTTCTGTTGTAATAAATATTAATACATTTAAGGAATTATAGTCAGCCATAGCCATTGATAATTCCTTTAAGGCATTATCAGTTATATTTATTAAAAGCTCAGCGCTTTTAGCAATTATAACCTTTGGCTCATCAAATAATGATACTGTAGTAAGCTCATTGATAATATCATAAATAGAATCCTCATCTAGGTCATAATATACTGTATCATAGCTTTCTTTTATTCCTTTTTTAATTTCTTCTATTTTCTTAGCACCAACTGAATAATCATCAGTAGATAATAAATAGCTTACCACATAATCACCTTCTATCTACCGCTTTCTTTTGTTATTTTATTAATATATTTTGCTAGAGTTTTGGTATAATCAAAATCCCTTGAAATATAACTCCAATTTGAATTTGATACTGTAGATGGTAAATTCATTCTACCAATATCATCTGATAATCCTAAATAATCCTGAATAGGAATTATTACTGTATTACAGCTAGTATTCATTGCATATTCAATAATTTTTAAATTTGGTTTATCAAAAAAATCTATTTTACATACATCATCAATTAGTTTTTTATAAACCTTTGGTTGCATATGATAAAAGCTCATTAATGTTTGATTATCATGTGTACCACTATAGAATATATTATTTTCCTTAAAACCCTTCTTTATAGGTGCCTTTTTACCATCACCTAGCTCAAATTGGAAAATATTCATTCCAGGATAGCCACATTTATTTAATAGCTTTGTTACATCAGGTGTTAAAAATCCTAGGTTTTCAGCTATTATTTTAGCATTAGGAACAGCTTTATTTATTGCCTTAAATAAATCATAGCCAGGTCCTACTTCCCAATGTCCGCCTCTAGCATTTAAATCTCCATAGGGAATGCTATAATATCCTGCGAAGCCTCTAAAATGATCTATTCTTAAAATATCATATAGCTTAAATGAATGCTTAACTCTTTTAACCCAAAAGCTATAGCCATCATTTTTCATTTTATTCCAATCATATAAAGGATTTCCCCATAGCTGTCCATCCTCGCTAAATTGATCAGGTGGACATCCAGCAACACCCTTTGGCTTTAGGTCTTTATCTAATTGGAAATCATCTGGATTAGCCCATACATCAGCTGAATCATATGCACAATAAATTGGCATATCTCCCATAATTTCTATTCCATTTTTATTAGCATATTTTTTTAATTTAATAAATTGCTTATAAAATAAGAATTGATAAAATTTAATTTCATTAATTCTATCCTTTTTAAATTCTTCCTTTAACCATTTTAAGGAATCCTTATTTCTCTTCTTTTCATTATCATACCATTCATACCATGGCTTATTATCCTGCCATTCCTTAATGACAACAAACATAGCATAATCATCTAGCCATTCATCATTATCCTTAATGAATTCTTCAAATTCATCTAAATATACATCTGAATTTAAATATGCCTTATGTAATAATGGATAAATATAACTATAAACATATCCATAATTTACTCTATTTGCTTGAAAGGAATTAGGTAAATCATCATTTTCTAATAATCCATCCTCTACTAACATATCTAAATCAATGAAATAGGGATTATAAGCAAAGGCACTTGTTGATGAATATGGTGAATCACCATAGCCTGTTGGGCCTATTGGTAATATTTGCCAAATTTTTTGGCCTGACTTTTTTAAAAAATCAACAAAATCATAGGCACATTTTCCTAATGTACCAATTCCATATTTTCCAGGAAGTGATGATATATGAAGTAAAATTCCTGCCTTCTTCATTCTATTCCTCCTCCTTTTTTATTTCTTCTAATAATTTTAATTCTTCCTTTGTGAAGCTTCTATTTTCTAATAAATCTGGTCTTCTTTTTAATGTCTTTCTTAATGATTCCTTTAAACGATATTCTCTAATTAATTTATGATTACCATTTAATAATACAGAAGGTACTACCTTACCATCATATTCGATAGGTCTAGTATATTGAGGATATTCTAAAAGACCATATGAAAATGAATCATCCTCATATGATTCCTTAGTGATAGCATCATCTAATAATCTAATTACAGAATCAGATATAGCCATAGCTGGTATTTCGCCACCAGTTAAAACAAAATCACCAATAGATATTTCATCATCAACATAATCTCTTATTCTTTCATCAAAACCCTCATAATGACCACAAATCAAAATTAGCTCTTCCTTTTTAGATAGCTCAATTGCGATATCCTCCTTATAGGGTCTTCCCTGAGGAGTCATTAGGCATACATAGGATTTTTCATTTCTATTATCCTTAATTGCTCTATCTAAAACATCGCATTTAATAACCATACCAGCTCCACCTCCACATGGTGTATCATCAACATGGTTATGCTTATCATTGCTATATTTTCTATAATCTATTAATTCTATTTCAACAATATTATTATCTATACTACGTTTAATGATTGATTCAGATAAAAAGCCATTAAACATATTAGGAAATAATGTTAATATTTTTATTTTCAAAATTAAAACAACCCTTCAATTTCATCAATAATAATTGAATCACTATTGACATCCTTTATAAATTTTTCCAAAAACGGAATCAAAACATCCTTATCATTATATGATATTACTAAATAATGACAAACAGGATATTCTCTTACCTCTTTTACTATTCCTCTTACTTCATTATTTTGATTAATTATTTTCTTACCAATTAAATCAGAATAATAATATTCATTATCATCAAGTTCATTTACTCTATCTAATTCAGATACATATATATCAGTATTTTTATATTTTTCTACTAGATTAATATCCTCTAAATCCTTAAATGTAACAAGCAAATGATCATCCTGATTAGATACAGATTTAACATTTACCTCTAAATATTCATCCTTATATAAAATATATAATCTACTATTCTTATGGAATCTATCAAAATCGCTTAGATTTTTGACCTTTAAAGCGCCTTTTAATCCATGAGTTGTCATTATATGTCCACATTTAAAATACTTCATAAAACGGCAAATTCTCCTTTATTTACTATAACTAAATTATATAACAAATCACACTAAAGATAAACAAAAAAGAGGCTTAAGCCTCTTTAGAACTATTTACCATCGATATCTAGATGTATCTTTTTTCCTTCCTTAGAGGCACCAGCATAAAGCACAGTTCTAATTGCCTTAGCTAGGCTGCCACCCTTACCGATTACACGGCCTAAATCAGAAGTATTTACTAAAACCTTGTATTCAAGATTTTCTCCTTCTTCCTTAACCTTAATAATCTCGACATCCTCTGGATATGCAACTAAAGGAAGAATTAAGCTTTCAATTAACTCTTCAAACTTTATCATAGCTACACCTCTTACTTAGAGATAACGTTATTTGCTACTAAAATGTTCTTTACAGTAACTGTTGGCTGTGCACCCTTAGCGATCCAAGCCTTAATCTTCTCAGCATCTAAAGTAACTTCTGCTGGGTTAGCCTTTGGATTATAAGTACCTAAAATCTCTAAGAACTTACCATCACGAGGGCTTCTTGAGTCTGCTGCAACAATACGATATTTAGGAGCCTTATGAGCACCAAATCTTTGTAATCTAATCTTAACCATAGTAATACTCTCCTTTTTTTAATTTGTAATACGTAGTTATTATATCATATAAAAATAAGCTGTCAAGCATTTTTTCTTGACAGCTAAATTTTAGATATTTTTCTTATAAATATAATATAATCCCTTTAATAAAAGATTCTCATCATAAATAATATTATGCTTAGAATGCTTAATAATTAATTTAGATAATCCACCTGTTGCTATAACAACATAATCATTACCTAATTCTTCCTTTATTCTATCAATTAATCCATCTACTAAAGCTACATTACCATAAACAATTCCACTTTTCATACAATCAATTGTATTCTTACCAATTAAAACCTTTGGATCATCAAGTGAAATATAAGGTAATTGTGAGGCGTTAGTTGATAGGGAATCAAGTGATGTTTTAATACCAGGAATAATCATACCACCAATATGATTCTTATTCTTATCTATTACAGATATTGTAGTTGCAGTACCCATATCAATAATAATTGCAGGTACCTTATATTCTTCTATTACACATACAGCATCACAAACTCTATCTGAGCCTAATGTTTGAGGATTATCAATTTTAATATTTAATCCTGTTTTAATTCCAGGTCCTATAACTAAAGGCTTTTTATTTAATAAAAGCTTTAAAGCATTTAAAATTTGATTTGTTAATTCAGGTACTACTGATGATAAAATAGAGCCCTCAATTTCAGTATCCTTAACCTTAAATACTGAAAGCATAAGCTTTAATTGAATTAAAAAATCCATATCAGTCTTTTTTTTATCAGTAGCAAGCCTTGCAGAATTAATAATATTTGTTTTATCTAATAAACCTACAACTATATTTGTATTTCCTATATCAACAGCAAGTATCATAATAGCTCCTATAAATTCTTTATTTCATCTAATATCATATTAGATAATTCTACCTTAGTTCCAAATGGTAATTCATTAATACCATTTCTTTTAATTAATGTAATCTTATTAGTATCTACACCAAAGCCTGTTTTATTATCGCTAATAGAATTAGCACAAATCATATCAGCATTTTTCTTTTCTAGCTTCTTTTTACTATTTTCTATTAGATCACATGTTTCCATTGAAAAGCCTACAAGCTTTTGATTATCTAATTTGTTTTCACCAACAAATTTTAAAATATCATTAGTTCTATTTAATTCTATTTTTAAATCATCATCAGTCTTTTTAATTTTGTTTTCAGATACATTCTTAGGTGTATAATCAGCAACTGCTGCACACATTATGATATAATCATTATTTTTATAATTATCCTTAACAGCATTAAACATATCTAAAGCACTAATAGTATCAATTTTATTAATACCATCATATGCCTTTTCGATTGATGGACCAGATACTAATGTTACATTAGCGCCTCTTAAATAAGCATTATTAGCTAAAGCATAACCCATCTTTCCAGTTGAATGATTTGTAATATATCTAACTGGGTCTATAGCCTCTCTTGTAGGACCTGCAGTAATTAAAATATTTTTACCTAATAAATCCTTTGGATAGGCTAAATGAAATAATATTTTATCTAATAGGATTTCCTCACTAACAAGCTTACCACGGCCTGTATCACCGCATGCTAAATAGCCTATAGCTGGTTCTACTATTTCATAGCCATATTTCTTTAATGCTTCTAAATTATCCTGTAATATTGGATTATCATACATATTTGTATTCATTGCTGGAGCTATTATTTTAGCTCCTCTATTAAAGGCAAATAATGTAGTTGTAAGCATATCATCACATATTCCCGCTCTAATTTTTCCAATTACATTTGCTGAAGCTGGAGCGACCATAAATAGATCTGCTCTTTTAGCAAGTGATACATGCTCAACATTGAATTCAAAATTTCTATCAAAGGTATCAACTAAGCATTTATTTCCTGTTAATGTTTCAAATGTAATTGGATTAATAAAATTAGTTGCATTCTTTGTCATAATAACATGAATATCAGCATGTAATTTTTTAAGCATTGAGCATAGATTTGCAATCTTATATGCGGCTATAGAGCCTGTTACTCCAATTACTATAGTTTTTCCTTTTAGCATAGTTACCTCCTATTGGTCAGCTAGCTTACCATATTTTTCATAATTTGATTTTCTAATAATCTTATTATCATCATCTACAAAAATAACAGTTGGCTTTAATTCCTTTGCCTCTTCTAGTGTTGCCTCCTGATATGACATAATAATAATTTTATCACCAACATTTGAGCATAAGGCAGCGGCACCATTTAAGCAAATTAGGCCTGAGCCTCTTTCTCCTTTAATTGTATATGTTTCAAATCTAGCTCCATTATTAACATCTACAATTTGAACCTTTTCATATTCTAAAATTCCAGATTCATCTAATAGATTTTCATCAATTGTAATAGAACCAACATAATCAACGTCAGCTTCAGTTACAGTAGCTCTATGAATTTTAGATTTTAGCATTGTTATTGTTGGCATATAATTACTCCTCACACTTATAAATAAAATTATCAATTAATCTTGTCTTACCAATATATACAGCAATTGCACATAAAATTTCGCCTTCAATTCTATCAATATATTGAATATTTTCATTATCTACAATTGATACATAATCAATTCTTGCAAGCTTTTCAGTTTCTAATGACTTAGTAATAATATCAATTACTGCCTTAGCATCTCTTTCACCATTTTTAATAGCTTCTAAGCCTAGCTTTAATGACTTAGATAGGATTAATGCTGCTTGTCTTTCCTCTGGATTTAAATATGTGTTTCTTGATGATTTTGCTAAACCATCAGCCTCTCTTATAATAGGACATCCAATTATTTCAATATCAAAATTTAAATCCTTAACAAATCTTTTTACAACAGCTAGCTGCTGAGCATCCTTTTGACCAAAATATGCTCTATTTGGATTTACAATATTAAATAGCTTTGTTAATACAGTGCAAACACCACCAAAATGAACAGGACGCTTAGCACCACATAAATTTTCAGATACCTCAGTTGTATTAACTAAAGTTGTAAAATGAGAACCATACATTTCACTTGGTTCTGGATTAAAAATTAAATCAGCACCTGCAGATTCAACTAGCTTCTTATCATGCTCGATATCTCTTGGATAAGATGCTAAATCCTCGTTTGGTCCAAATTGAATTGGGTTAACAAAAACAGAAACTACTGTTTTATCATTTTCCTTAACACTTCTTTCAATTAAGCTCTTATGACCCTCATGTAAATAGCCCATTGTAGGAACAAAGCCAACACTTAAACCTTCCTTCTTCCATCCATTAACAATTTCTCTTACTTCTTTTACTGTCTTTACTAATCTCATAATCTTTCCCTCTTATTCAAAATCCTTAATTGCTTCTCTATAATCCTCATCACTCATGATGTATGTATGCTCAGTTGATGGATATTCCATTGATTCAACTTCCTTTTTATATTGCTTAAATGCCTTTTGCTCCTCTTCATATAAATTAGCAAATTGCTTAACAAATTTAGCCTTAGGACCATCACTATAGCCTGTCATATCTTGCCATACTAAAACCTGGCAATCACATTCATTTGAAGCACCAATTCCAATTGTTGAAATATGAAGCTTTTTAGTTATATATGCAGCTATTCTTCTTGGTACACATTCAAGTGTAATAGCGAAGCATCCAGCCTCCTCAAGCTTCAAGCAATCCTCAATAAGCTTTTTAGCAGCATCAGCGCTTTTACCCTGAACCTTATATCCACCCATATTATTTACAGATTGAGGAGTTAATCCTAAATGACCAACAACAGGAATACCTGCATTAACAATAGCCTTAATTTCTTCAATATAGGCACCCTCAAGCTTAACTGCATGGCAGCCTGTTTCCTTAACAATTCTACCAGCATTTTTGATAGCATCCTCTTTTGATGTTTGATATGACATAAATGGCATATCAACAACAACCATTGCGTTCTTAGCACCTCTTACAACAGCTTTACCATGATGAATCATATCATCAACTGTTACTGCTAATGTATTAGGATATCCTAGCATTACCATACCAAGTGAATCACCAACTAATATTGAATCAATACCAGCATCATCAATATTCTTAGCTGTAATATAATCATATGCTGTAAGCATAGTCATTTTTTTCTTTCCCTTATTTTCCTTAAATGTATTAACTGTTACCATTTATATTTCCTCCAATAATTCCTTTAATTTACTATAATCAGTAGCATTTCTTTTTTCACTCATACTAACTAAATGTAATCCTAAATATTTATAAACCATTAATTCATCATTTGATAAATTATCAATATGACCCTTAACTGTTTCAATATCATTCCTAATGATTGGACCAGTCAACGAGTTTAATGCTCCACTATTTAAAATATTATTTGATATATTTTTAAATAGCGGCATATAAATATCCTTATTATCTATTCCAATATCCTTAAATAAATTTTCTGATATATCAACAATACCACAAACCATATTAGATATCATCGAGCATGCTAGATGATATTTTTTCTTTTTTTCACTATCAATTCTTATTATTCTATTATTAAATAATTCATTTAATTCATCTAAATGATTATTACTTCCCTCTAATGTAAAATAAATATCATTTAGTCCCTTATAACTTTCATATTTATCACTAAAAGCATAAATAGGATGAATCGAATAACAATCATTATAATTATTTAATTCTTTAAATACACTTGATGATAGGGAACCAGATGTATGAATTAGTATTTTATTTTTAACATTTAATGATATTAATTCTTCTACAATATCCTTAATAGAATCATCATTAACCGTTAAAAAAAGAGTATCACAATTTAAAACCATATCTTTTAGGCTTTTGTAATACTCACTAATACTAAATTTAGCACATTCTATTGAATCATCTATATTTCTTGAATAAATTCCAATTACAGAATTAAATCTTTCATTTATCCATTTAGATAAAGAAAATCCAACATGTCCCGCACCAATAAATCCAATCTTCATATCAATACCTCACTAATATAATTTATTACTAATATCATTTAGCTTTAATAATTAGATTTATCTATAAAATTTTAGTCATTAGTAAAGTTTTACCCTAAAAATAAATACTTTCTAATATTTACGTGCTAATTATATACCATTTTTATTTAAAATAAAAGCATAATTTTTTTATGTTAAAATTCATAAACAAAATTATGCTTCAATTATTAATAAACAATAAAGCTAGTTAATTTTTCATCATATGGCAAAATATGAATTTTATCATCCTTAACATAGAATTTATAATAATTAGATAAGCCAATAGCTGAATCATGTGAATGTAAAATATTAATAAGATCTCCTTGATTTAATGAATCATACATGCTAGCCTCACGACTAGATACAGGTCTAAAAAGCTTAATCTTTTCATCTTCTGTTGGCTTTATTTCTAATTCATAGGTTATTGTATAATATTTGCCATTTTCATAAGGTATATCTTCTAATTTAAAATCAAAATCAGATGGGAAACATTCACCAAAATCATCACTAACAAGATATTCTAATGTATCTTCCTTAGAATAGATAACATCCTTAGATATTAAGGAAATATAATTAGAATATTTTTCTTCAAAGGATCTTATGTATCTAGTTATTTTATAAGATAGCATTTGATCAAAATCAGAATACATTTCTAATATTTCTTTTCTACTTAGAGACTCTAAATTTGGATCATCTACATAAAAATTATACAATTGAGTTTGATAGCTTAATTCAATATCTTTTTTTATATCAATGTCAGTTTTTACTTTTAATTTTGAAATCATTGAAAATTCTCTTTCCATTCCATAGCTTATTCCAAAAAAAGTATCAACATCACCAACTGAAGAATAATCATATAAATATTCTGGCAAATTATCCTCAAATCCTTTTACTGTGTCATATTCGATCGTATAAGTATATTCATTACAGCTTCCAATTTTATAATAAATGTATACGACTCTACCATTTAGAAATTTACATACAAAGACAATCGATGTTTTTTCTGATAATTTATTTCCAAAAATACTTTTACCATTATCAGAAGTTACATAATATTTATTTGATTCCTCGCTATAAAGCAAATGATCATAATAATCTCCATCAAATATATAGTTGTTATTGACATCAACAAGTGGGAATCCACTTTCATAAGCTCTAAAAAAAGATATTTTTGTTTTATTAGAGTCCATACATTTGATTTTATCTCCGATTCTTTCATAAATATCAGATGTATATACATCGTTATGCTGGTAAATGCTATGATACTCATAGGTTAGTCTATAATTATCTTTTAAATAATATTTCATAGCATCATTAAATTCAGATTTACTAACGGTGTATTTATTATTAGAATCACAGCCTAGAAGAAAAAATAAACTAAAAAAACCTAAAATAAATGAAGAAAATAATATGATAGCTTTTTTCATGATTTAATTCCTCCTTAATAGATTTTAAATAATTATTTGAAACGCACTTACCAAAATTAATATAACATATACTAAAAAAAAAGTAAACATATAACAATATTTTGATTATAATTTCTTCTAAAATCTTACTTTGAGGTAAAAAAATAAAGCCCACCGAAGTGAGCTTTAGATTTTATAATTCAATTTTTAAAACTGTGTCAGTTTGATTTTGTCTAAATTCTTCGTACTTTTTAGATAATGCTTCATCATTAGTTGCAAGAATTGCAATTGCAGATAATGCAGCATTTTTAGCACCGTTAATAGCAACTGTTAATACAGGTACTCCACCAGGCATTTGAACAATTGAAAGTAGTGAATCTAAGCCATTTAAAGCACGGCTTTTAACAGGTACTCCAATTACAGGTAGGCTTGTCATTGCAGCTACCATACCAGGTAGGTGAGCAGCACCACCAGCCCCTGCAATAATAACCTTGATTCCTCTTTCCTTTGCAGAATGAGCATATTCATACATTAAATCTGGAGTTCTATGAGCAGAAACTACTCTCTTTTCATATTCAACACCAAATTGTTCTAAAACATCACAGGCATCCTTCATAACCTCAAAGTCAGAATTAGAGCCCATTATTACTCCTACTTTAATAGCCATAATCTTACTTCTCTTCTAATAATTCGAATAATCTCTTTGCAGCTAGCATAGGACCATCATGCTCCATACCAGGAACTGCAAGTCTTGTATGTAATACACCAACCTTTGTACCATTAGCAATTAATGCCTCAAATACATTGTCGATAATCTTTCTAGTTTGTGCTTCTCTTTGAACAGGTCCAAATGGATTTGCAAAGAATGATTCTGTCATACCAGTTTCCTGAGTTGTACCCTTAGCACGACGAGCACCACGAATGAAGATAGGCTTAGCCTCTTCAGCATTCTTATAGAATTCTACTGCATCAGTGCATTCAGGATCATAGTTGTTAGCATATAAATACATATCAACATCATAGCCCTTCATAATTTGAGGATATGTAGCGACTGGAATTACTAATCTTGAATTTTGCTTATCAGGGTTCATGAAGATTGCTCTATCCATTTCACGATATGCATAACCAGCTGTCATATCATCAGTTCTAACAAAGGCACCAATTTCAGTACCATAAGCTACAACCTTACCATTTTCAATCTTGAATGTACCCATATCATCGAAGATTGTTAATTGAGATGAAATATCATCTCCAGCCATTTCAGATAAAGCCTCTAAAGACTCACTCTTACCAGCACCAGAGTCACCCATAATTACAACATTCTTCTTTCTACCATCCTTTAATGTGATGTGTACACATGCACCATGGATAGGTAAGAAGCCGTTATCAATCATCTTTGTATTATATAAAGTTAATAGCATCTTCTTCATATATCCGAAGTAATCAATTGAATCATCATGTGGAGCTAAACCAACATAGATATCATTTTTCTTATCATAGAAGAATTCAGATTCACCATCATATTCACCACCGAATACATATAATAAATCTGGCTTCTTATTCTTGCATAAAGCTAATGGTACGAATTCAAATAAATTACCAATAGTAATACCATGAGCCATATAATCTCTATGGAAATAAATATAAGCTAAAGCTGAACCAACCCTTGCAGCATAGCAATAATAATCATTAGCTACAAAATTATCTCTGATTCTATCCATAGGGTTCTTCTTAGCCTCTGGATATGTACCAGTTCTCTTATTCTTTGCAGAATATGAAATAAATGGTGGACGAATTACAATTTGCTCAATTGCATCGCACTTTCTTAAGAATGCATATTCAGAATCCTTATCCATCCATTCATTCTTTGATAATAATAACGCAGCATTAACACCAGCTGGTAATTGACGATATACAGGGAATGTAGAACCGAATAATTTTTCAGATACTCCTCTATAAGTTGCTAAAATAGTATTATTGAAATCAGATTGAGCCTTAATGAATGATGTAGATTCAACACCATCCTTAACATTTCTTGTTAATACTACTGCATAACGTTCTAAACGTCTCCAGTAATCATAGAAATGCTGAACTAAATCATATAATACATCCTTCTTCTCTAATGCCTTAGCATACATCTTATCCATTCCCTTGATTTCTTCAATTGAGAATGCAAATAATAGCTTAAATAAGCTTGTAGTATATTCAACTACTGATGCTCTTGGGAAAATATTTAAAACTGGTAAGAATGCTTGATTCTCAGTCTTATATAGATTATCAATATATCTAGTCCATACTTCATTAAAGCAATCAGAATTTAATACTTCAATTTCTGTCTTACAGAACTTCTCAGAGAAGTTCATAACTACTTGTCTTTTTCCTGTAACGTATTCCATTTAAAATCTCTCCTTCTATTTTTAGAACAATCCTACAATTTTACCATCTACAATATCCATCTTTTCGGCAGCTGGTTCCTTAGGAAGTCCTGGCATACGAATAATATCTCCTGATAATGCTACAATGAATCCTGCACCAATTGATGGTGTAACAGAACGAATTGTTACTGTGAAATTCTCAGGTCTTCCTAGTAGCTTAGGATTATCAGATAATGAATATTGAGTTTTAGCCATACATACTAATGATTCACCGAATCCAAGCTTTGTAAGTCTTGCAATTTGGTTTTTAGCATCCTGTGTAAATTCAACATTAGCTGCACCATAAACTTCCTTACAAATCTTTGTAATCTTAGTTTTAATGCTATCATTAGTTTCATAAATAAATTTGAATTCATTTTGGTTGCTGTCAATTGCAGCAATAACCTTCTTAGCTAAATCAATAGCACCATCGCCACCCTTAGCCCAAACCTCAGATAAGCTTACAGGATGACCATTTTCTCTTGACCAGTCCTCTAAAGCCTTAAGCTCAGCTTCAGTATCAGATGTAAATCTATTGATAGCTACAACATAAGGTAATCCAAATTTCTTTACTGTTTCAATGTGCTTTTCAAGGTTCTTAAAGCCTAATTTTAAAGCCTCAACATTTTCAGTATTTAAATTTTCTTTTAATACTCCACCATGCATCTTTAAAGCTCTAATTGTAGCCACAATTACAACTGCTGATGGTGTTAAATTTGCCTCACGGCATTTAATATCAAAGAATTTTTCAGCACCTAAATCACAACCAAATCCTGCCTCAGTGATTGTGTAATCTGAATAAGACATTGCCTTTTTTGTAGCAATTACAGAATTACAGCCATGAGCAATATTTGCAAATGGTCCACCATGAATGAAGCATGGAGTATGCTCAAGTGTTTGAACTAAATTAGGGCAAATAGCATCCTTTAATATCATCATTAGAGCACCAGTGATTTTTAAATCCTTAATAGTAACTGGCATTCTATCATATGTATACGCAACAACTGTTCTATCTAATCTTGCTCTTAAATCATCTAAATCAGATGCTAAGCATAAAATTGCCATGATTTCAGAGGCAACAACGATATCAAAATGATCCTCTCTTACAACACCATTATTGTGTCCGCCCATTCCGATAACACAATTTCTAAGTGCTCTATCATTCATATCAATTACTCTATGCCAAACTACTCTTGTTGGGTCAATATGTAATTCATTACCTTGGTAAATATGATTATCTAATACAGCAGCAACAGTATTATTTGCAGTTGCAATAGCATGGAAATCCCCAGTAAAGTGTAGGTTAATATCCTCCATAGGAATAACCTGTGCATATCCTCCACCTGCAGCTCCACCCTTAACACCTAAAACAGGTCCAAAAGATGGTTCACGTAAAGCAATACAAGTCTTATATCCTAACTTGTGGAAGGCATCTCCTAAACCAATTGTTGTAGTTGATTTACCTTCGCCAGCTGGAGTTGGATTAATTGCAGTTACCAAAATAAGCTTTGCCTTCTTATCTCCGTTTGCATTTAAACTAACCTTAGCCTTATACTTTCCATATGTTTCTAAGTCATCCTTAGAAATACCTAGCTGTTTAGCTATATCTACAATTTCTTTAATTTCTGCTTGTTGAGCAATCTCTAAATCAGTCAACATATCACTAATCCCCTTTGTTTGTGTATTTTGTACAAAGTCAATTGTTTTTATGCGATATACAAATCAATATTATCACAATTAACCTTTTTAATAAAATATTATTTTATTGAAAGCGTTTACGATTACTTTAATCTAACCTCTTTGCTTTCAAAATCACATACTATCATTTCATCTCTACTTGTCGGAATGCTTTTTCCAACAAAATCTGCTCTAATAGGCAATTCTCTATGTCCTCTATCTACGAACACAGCAAGCTCAATTTTAGATGGTCTTCCTAAATCCATAATAGCATCCATAGCTGCTCTTACAGTTCTTCCGGTATATAAAACATCATCTACAAGAATCAATATTTTACCATTGATATCATTTTCAAAAACGACCTTTGCTTCAATATCCTTCTTATGATCATCTCTATGAGAGGATATATTAATTATCTCAAGAGGTACATCTACTCCTTCAAAGCTTTTAATAAAATCCTTAATAGCTCTAGCAATAGGAGTTCCTTTCTTTTCGATACCTACTAAAATTACTTTATTCAAATTTTCGTTGTTTTCAATTATCTCATGAGTAACTCTTTTTAATGTTCTCAAAAATTGTTCTTTTTCAATTATAACTTTCATTTTTCGCCCATTTTTATAAAGACTTTTAGGGAAGCAAAATGCTTCCCTTAGTTCTTTAATATTAAATATTATTCTTCTTCGTCGTCTTCAACGATATTAGCGTTATGATAGATTTCTGATACATCATCATATTCTCTTAATAATGCTAACATTCTTCTGAACTTCTCTTCATGATCAGCGTCTAGGTCAACCTTAGTTGATGGAACTAATGTAGTTTCACAAGTATCGAATTCGATATCTGCCTTAGCTGATTCAAGTGCTGCCTTAATAGCATCAAATTGAGAAGGGTCAGCTGTAATATTTACAAATCCATCCTCATCAGTTGATAAATCTTCGAAATCTGCATCTCCAGCCATTAAAGCTTCCATAGCTTCATCCTCAGATAATCCTTCGAAAGCAAATACTGCCTTACGAGAGAACATATAACTTACTGCAGTACCGATTGTACCACCAGTCTTATTGAAAGCTGTACGTACCTCAGTAAATGTTCTATTATCGTTATCAGTTAAGCATTCAACGATAACAGCTACCTGACCAGGACCGTATCCTTCATATACCTTTTCCTTTGTAGCACCAGACTTAACGCCTTGAGCCTTTTCAATAGCACGCTTAATTACATCTGCAGGACATTGATCCTTCTTTGCACGTGCAATTGTATTTTTTAAACCCTGATTCATTTCTGGATCAGGAACACCAGCCTTTGCAGCTTGGAAAATTTCCTTTCCCCACTTAGCATATTTTGCTGACTTCATTGCAGCTGTCTTAGCCATTGATGCTGCACGAACCTCATGAGCTCTACCCATAATTTTACACAACCTTTCAAGTTTATTATTTAATCAATTACTATCAAATTATATTATAAAAAAAGCTTGCTTTCAAGATTTTTAACTCATTTTTTTTATAATCTAAAGCAAGCCTTTAAAACATTCAATAATTATTTAATTATTAGCTATTTCTTTTATATCTTTTTTATCTTCGTATCCAATTAGCTTTTTCCATCTACCATGCTTATATGCAAGTAATGAAAAAACCATACCTGCTGCCCATCCTAAAGGCCATGATAAAAAGATTCCATATAATTTATATTCATCAGGTAATACATTACCTAATATATATGATAATAACACTCTAATAATCAAATCTAGGAATGTTCCTATCATGAAGTTTCTCATATCCTTAGAGCCCTTTAATACTCCATCGCATGGAATCTTTAAGCATAAAAAGATATAAAATGGTGCGACACAATAGATAAATCTCTTTCCTACCTCTACTACTTCCTCACTTGTATTTTCATTTCCAAATATTGAAAGTAATGGTTTTGGCATAATCATAAATATAAATGTGGCTATTATAGTTAAAATACCACAAATAATTAATCCAGAATAAAATCCTTTTTTAATTCTATCGTATTTAGCAGCACCAGCATTAGTTGATGTAAATGTTGATATAGCATTTGACATTACAGTATAAATATTAACAATTACATATACTATTTTATATGATGCACCATATCCTGCCGTAACAGAAGGTCCAAACGAATTAATTAGTGACTGAATAAATACTCCACCAATAGATATAATTGAGCCTTGAATAATTGATGGAATAGCTATAGGTAAAATAGTTTTTAATATTCTTTTACCAAATATTTTTTCTCTTTCACCTAATATTTTCTTTGTATAAATCAATAATATTATTAAAGAAATTATAGATGCGATTGCTTGTGATATAAATGTAGCTAATGCTATACCCATTATTCCCATATCAGCTTTAACAAATAAAATATCTAAGATAACATTTAATATAGTTGAAAATATTAATAAATATAAAGGAATTCTAGAATTACCTAGGCTTTGAAATAATGATGTAACAACATTATATATAAATAAAAATAGGATACCACAAGTATAAAATAGTAAATAAGTAAATGCTTCATCATAATATGGCTGATCATTAACATTTAGCATTATTAATAATGGCTTTAATAGTGCAAGTCCTAAGCCACTTACAACTAAAGCCATTATAGCAATAGTAATAAGAGATGTATAAACTGATGTAATAGCATTTTTATAATTCTTTTGTCCTATAAACCTAGCTGTAATAATATTAGCACCAACACCAAATCCTACTGCAATTGCTAAATATACAACAGTTATTGGATATGTTGCTGATACAGCTGATAATGAATTATCTGAAATCATCTTACCAGCAATCATACTGTCGCATATATTATAAAATTGTTGAAGTGTTACTGATAAAATCATCGGAAGTGAAAACAATAATAATGTTTTAAATGGACTTCCAGTGGTTAATTTATCCTTTTTATTCATAAAATCACCAAACAAAATATACTACTATAAAATTATTTTTTCAAGAAAAAAACGAACACATTATAAAATGTATTCGTCTAAATCCTATAAATGAACCTCATCCTTACAAATATATAAAATACCAATTGTACCAGGACCACAATGTGATGCAATAACTCCACCTGCAATTGTAGAATAAACCTTAGAATTAGGGAATAATTCTTTTACCTTTGGTAATAAATATTCTCTAGATTCTACTGCGATAGAATCAGTAACAAAGATAAATTCAGGATCTACATTATTCTTCTCCTTATCCTCTTCTAGCATTGTAAGCATCTGATTTAGGGCAACCTTCATTTTTCCTAAAGGCTTTTTACCAACAGACATACTACCATCTCTTACAAAGATAATTGGTTTTATTTTTAATAATGTACCAAATAATCTTGCAACACCAGAGCATCTTCCACCCTTATGTAAATATTCCATTGTCTCAATCGCAAATTGAGCCTTAACTCTTTTTGCATTATATTCCATATTAGAAGCTATTTCCTTTGCTGATAATCCCTTATCTCTATCCATAGCTGCCTTACATACTAAAAGACCAATACCAGTAGATAGATTTCCTGAATCTACTACAAATATTCTATTTCCTTCCTCATCTACTTCTTTTGCAGCTAAAACTGCAGTTTGATAGGTACTACTCATCTTACTTGAAATACCTGTAAATACAATATCATAGCCCTGATCATACCATTTTTTAAATTCATCAATAATTACACTTGGAACTATAGCTGCTGTCTTAGGTAAAACGCCATCCTTTTTTACCTTATCATAAATATCCTGTGTTTTAATGTCAACACCATCTAAATATGCTTTATCACCAAAGATAACAGAAAGTGGTAATACGGTAATATCTAAATCATTATAAAGATAATTTAAATCAGAAGTTGAATCAGTTATTAATCTTACTTTATTCATAGCAAATACCTCATTAACATTATACAACATTTTTCTTGCTTTTAACGATAAAAATAATAAAATTAGATATGAAAGTTGGTGATATTTTGAAAGCTTTATTAGTAGGAATAACAACTAAATATGATAGATATGATATTGAATATTCTTTAAATGAGCTAAAGAATTTAGCCAATACATTAGATTATGAAGTTATAGATTATGTAACTCAAAGCTTAGATAGGCCAAATGCCGCAACATATATTGGAAAAGGTAAATTAGCTGAAATTGCAATAATGGTTCATGCTTTAGATATAGACACAGTTATATTTAATGATGAATTATCTCCTGCTCAATTAAGAAATATATCTAATGAATTAAAAATTGAAGTAATAGATAGAAGCTATCTAATATTACAAATATTTGATATTAGAGCATCTAGTAAAAGTGCAAAGCTTGAAATAAAGCTAGCAAGAGATTTATATTTATTACCTAGAATTTCTTCATTCCATGAGAATCAATCTAGAATCGGTGGTGGTGCATCTACTGCTACACGTGGTGCAGGTGAAACTCAAAAGGAATTAGATAGAAGACATATAATGGCTGAAATCAATCATTTAAAGGAAGAGATTGAAAAGGCTAAGAAGCAAAAGCTAAATCAAATAGCTAAATATCAAAAGAATGAAATTCCTATTGTTGCTTTAGTAGGATATACAAATGCTGGTAAATCAACTACTATGAATACTATATTAGATTATGTAGGAATAGGTGAGGATAAGCAGGTTTTTGCAAAGGATCAGCTATTTGCGACATTATCTACATATAATAGGAAAATTACATATAATAAAACAGAATTTATGCTAGTTGATACAATTGGATTTGTATCAAAGCTTCCACATAATTTAGTAGCGAGCTTCTATCAAACATTACAAGAGGTTAAAAATGCTGATTTAATTATTCATGTAGCTGATTCTTCTAGCGAATATATAGGTAATCAATTAAATGTAGTTACAGAGGTTTTATATTCCTTAGAATGTGACAAGATTCCTTCTATTTATTTATTAAATAAGTGGGATAATACAATATCTAATAATATGGATATTCCAGGAAAAAGGACTATTAGATATTCTAATAAAACTAAAGAGGGCTTAAACGAATTATTAAATACTATAGTTGAAGAGATTGGTAAATCAACAATACATGCCAAAATATTAGTACCATATTCTAAAGGTGATATAGTAAATATCATTGAAGAAAAAGCAAATATTAATACAAGAGAATATCAAGAAAAAGGAATTTATTATGATATTGATATACCATCAAAGCTATATCATTTAATTAGAGATTATGATTTAGATATTATGGTTAGTTAAAAGGAGTTTACCTCCTTTTTTCTTTACTTCTTATACTAAACATAAACTAATAAAAGATTGTTAATTAAACTGAAAATAATAAAAAGTTTAAAAACATTCTTGACAAGGTTAAAATGTTGTGATTTAATCTTAAAGGTTTTGGACAAAACAAAAAATTAGAGGGGTATTTAAAAAAAATGAGAAAAAAAGGATTAATTTTAAGTCTTTTTGCTGCGAGCGTTTTAGCTTTAGCTTCTTGTGGTGATGAAACACCTACTGAACCTACAGCTCAAGTAACTCCAGAAAAAGAGAACACAACAACACCTGAAAAAACTCAGGATGAAAACAATCAGGATAAGACTGATAACAATCAAGAAAACAATC
>DJXM01000084.1:0-1665 GCA_002449755.1 Caryophanales bacterium UBA7004 | reverse complement strand
AAACTACTGATAACAATCAAGAAAATAATCAGCAAACTACTGATAACAATCAACAAGATAATAATGAAACTGTTGAGACAAAGATTGTTTACGACAAGGATATTGATGTAAAAACATTAACACCTGTTAAGTATTCAATAAGAGATTATGCTACATTAAAAAAGTCTATTGAATCTTTAAGTAGTAAGCTATCTGGTATAGAAGCTACTGTAAAGCAACAAAATTCAGTTTGCTATAATGAGGAAATATATACAGTAAGCAATGAAAGAAATACGAATAATTCTTATTATTCAAATAATGTTATTTTAGAAAAAACTACTTATAATAATGATGAAAATGAATTACCATTTCCTACATATGGTCCATATGGTCCATATGCTGTTCCAGCATTTTCTGCAAAAGCATCTATTAACGCAGTAGTTGCAGCACCAAAAGTATCAATATCAGTACCATCTGGTATTAGAGTAGGAGTTCCAAGCTTTATGCCAGTTCCTATGAATAATGGCATCAAAGAAAAAAATAAAGCTTATTATGCAACTGACGAATATACAGTAATTAAAACAGAAAGCATTTATGAAGATGATTATTCAAGCGATGAATTATCAGTAACAGATGATACTTTCGATGAAATAGTAAATGATATTATTGCAAATAATGTAAGCTTACCTTCTTTCTATGAATTATACTCAATTGATGAAACACATTTTGTTATTACAATTCAAATGAATGATGCTTATACTGATCAAATAAACAATGGTTCATCTACTCAAAATGTAAGAAATATACATACAACTAATGCTATTGCTTATTTAACAAAAGCAGATGGCGAATATACAATTGATTATTTATATTCTAAAATGACTGATTCAACAAATTACATGTATGACATAAGTAATGGTAAATTGGTAGCTTGTGATTTAGCAAATCCATATTTTATTTTAGAAAGTGAATTAACATTTAAATATGGTAGAACTGAATACGAAGATACAGAAAACCTAGTAAAAGATTTAAATAATAATGCTGATGTTGAGCCTGGTCGTTTTAATAAGTATTCAATCGTATTTGATGATAATGATGATACAAAAATAGTTAATGCAGAAAACATGAGCGAAATCTATTATCCTAATTTCGATTTAATTAGTGATGAAGGAAACAAATTTAATGTTGATTTAGCTTGTGAATTAACATATGATAGATTATATGAATTTAAAATTTCAATTGAAAATACGACTGTTAATCCAAAGCTATTTAACAATCAAAAGCTTGAAGAAAATGAAGAACCAATAAGTAATAATGAGATTTCTGCTAAATTAGATTTCGGCAACTTAGAATTACCAGAAAACTTTACAACAGTTACAATTGGTGATAATTCTTACATAAGAGTAACTGTTCCAATGGATAAGCAATATATGGTAATATTTAATGTTGACGCAACATTAAATACTGAATCTAATACAGTAACAGCAACAGTTAATTCAATTGATGTATTTGAATTTAATTTCGATAATTATAAAGTTTTAAAATAAAATCAAAAAAATATTCAAAACTAAAAGGGGTGAAAGGGGGAATGTGTCCCCCTTAGGATACCCAATAAAATTAATGATAAATAAAAAGAACTCCTTGTTATAATTAGTTTGCTTTGATGTGGTACCAGTTTAGTAGACA
>DJXM01000053.1 GCA_002449755.1 Caryophanales bacterium UBA7004 | reverse complement strand
GTATTACCAATGGTTGCCCCTGGTAAGCCAATTGATGATATGTTAATGAAATAAAAAATTGCACGAGTGAGCCTCGTGCATTATTTTTTTGATATGAAAAAGGCTAAGCAAAACGCTTAGCCTTAATTTTATTCATCATCTTTATGATTGAAATAATTATTGATTGCAGATACTAATGCATAAATTGATGCACAAATGATATCCTCATGAATACCAGTACCCCAATATTCCTTATCACCAAATTTAACTGATACATAGGCAGCTGCCTCAGCACGAGAAGTAGAATCTAATGAATGCTCAGAATAATTAGTTAATGTATAATCTAAATTATAAGCCTTCTTTAATGCATTTGATACTGAATCTAATCTACCAGTACCTTCAGCTAAATTATTGTTTTCCTTGCCATCAAATTTAGTAGAAATCATAACCTTGAAAGTTTGACCCTCTCTAATGAAATGATATTCAACTAATTCAAGAGGCTTAGTTAAATTAACGAAGTTCTCAACAAATATTTGCTGTACATCATTAGGTGTTAATTCCTTATGCTCCTTATCTGAAACATCCTTTACTAAATAACCAACAGTTTCTCTCATCTTAGATGGAATATCTAAGCCGAAATTAGTTTCAAGAATGTAGCAAATTCCACCCTTACCAGATTGAGAATTAATTCTAATTACATCTGCAGAATATTCTCTAGATACATCCTTAGGATCTAGTGGAAGATATGGAACACTCCATGTTGTAAGCTTATTAGCTCTATGGTATCTTATACCCTTTGAAATAGCATCCTGATGAGAACCAGAGAATGCAGCAAATACGAACTTACCAGCATAAGGAGAACGTTCATATACTCTCATTTCTGTAACTGATTCATAAAGCTTTTGAATATCAGGTAAATTAGAGAAGTCTAATTTAGGATCTACACCATGTGTATACATATTTAATGCTAATGTAACAATATCAACATTACCTGTACGCTCACCATTACCAAATAATGTACCCTCAACTCTATCAGCACCTGCTAGCTGTGCAAGCTCAGCACAGGCAACACCAGTACCTCTATCATTATGTGGGTGAGTTGAAATTAAAACTGAATCTCTATTATGTAAATTCTTATCGAAATATTCGATTTGAGAAGCATAAACATGAGGTAAACTCATTTCAACTGTAACAGGTAGATTAATAATTAGCTTTCTTTCCTTTGTTGGCTTAAATACATCAATTACTGCATTACATACCTCAAGAGCGTAATCCATTTCAGTACCTGTGAATGATTCAGGAGAATATTCATAGAAGAAGTTACCCTCAGTTTCCTTTGCTAAAGATACTAATAGCTTAGCACCCTCAACTGCGATATCTAATATTTCTTCCTTAGACTTTTTAAATACCTGCTCACGCTGAGCCTTAGAAGTTGAATTATATAAATGTACTATAGCCTTTTTACAGCCAGCTAAAGCCTGGAATGTCTTTTTAATAATATGTGGTCTTGCTTGAGTTAAAACCTGAATTGTAACATCATCAGGAATTAAATCGCCATCAATTAAAGTTCTTAAGAATTCATATTCAGTTTCAGAAGCAGCAGGGAAACCAACTTCAATCTCCTTAAAGCCGATTTTAACCAGTAATTTAAAGAACTCAATCTTTTGATCTAGACTCATTGGAGTAATCAGTGATTGATTACCATCTCTTAAGTCAACACTACACCAAATTGGGGCGTGATCAATGTAATCTTTTTTTACCCAGTCATAACATTCTACTGGTGGAAGGAAGTATCCTCTAAAATACTTTTCATAACCTTTCATCTCTAAAACCTCCTTAAATAAACAATTTAGACTATTATAACAAAAAAGATAAAATCAGTCAATTTTCTAAAGAAAATTAATAATAAAATATCGAACTTTTTATATTATAATGTAGTGATGTAAAAAAAATAATTTATGATATAATAGAATAGATTTTAATTGAAGGGGGAAAAGTCATGGAAGAAGCTAAAAATATTGAATTAAAACAAATTCCATATTTCAAAAGATTACTATTACTTTTCCTTTTATTCTTTAAGCTAGGAATTGTAAATTTTGGTGGAGGCTATGCATTATTACCACTCTTATCAAGAGAGCTAGTTGATAAAAGACATTGGTCAACAAATAGTGAGCTTGCTGACTATTATGCAGTAGGACAATGTACACCTGGTGCTATCGCAGTAAATGTATCTACATTTATTGGCTATAAGGTATGTGGTATGTTAGGTGGAATTATAGCAACACTAGCTTTTGTATCACCTGCATTTATAATTATCTTTGTTATCGCAGTTGCTTTATCTAATTTTAATGATAATCCATTTGTTATAAATGCATTAGCAGGTATAAATGTTGCTGTATTTGTGCTTATCTTATCTGCAATTGTTAAATTATCTAAAAATTCAATTGTAGATATATGGGGATTATTAATTGCTATTTCAGTAGCCTTATTATCAATTTTTGTTAAAGTAATTCCTTTATATGTTTATGTAATTATTGCTGCTATTTTAGGATTCTTAATTAAATATATTATTGAAAAGAAGAAATATTCTAAAATTAAGCCAGTAAACGAAAACAAGATTGAAGAAGCTGAAGAATTAGATTCACCTAAAAAGGATGAAAATAATATTTCTATAACTAAAAATGATGTATTGATGTTTTTATTTGGCTTATTAGCTGGTGCTATTATAGGCTTATTTGGTATATTTACATTATCAATTGTTAAGAATAAAAAATATAGAAATGGATTAATTATAGCTTCATTCTTTTGGGTAATTATTGGAGTTTGCTTATTAGTAAGCCTAATTACAAATAATTTTATATTCTTTAGTATTTATTTTAATTTCTTTAGAATAGGCGCCTGTGCCTTTGGTGGAGGACTCGCAACATTACCATTCCTTGAGGAATTAGGGTTAGATACAGGATGGTTCAATCAGGAGCAATTAACTGCAATGCTTGCAATTAGTGAATCAACTCCTGGTGCTATGGGTATTAATATGTCAACCTATGTTGGATATACAGTTTCTTTAGGTGCTTATGATAATTATTTCTTAGCATTTATAGGAAGTATTATTTCAACATTAGGATTAGTATCACCTTCAATTATTGTTATTATTATTGTTTCATTATTTTTACAAAAATTTAGTAATAATAAATATGTTGGATGGGTATTTTATGGTCTTAGAGCCGCATCAATTGGTTTAATATGTGCTGCTGCATATTCAGTATTAAAGGTATCAATTTTTGATGTGGTTGACCAAGGTGCAGCTATAAGGGAGCATTATGATATTGTATCTGCCTTTAAGGCAACTATTGATTATTATAAGGTAAATGAAGGTGGAAACTTCTTTAGCTTTATATATAGATATTTTGATTATTTATTCGAATTTAAAGCATTAGCTTTAGGCTTATTCTTTTGTATTATAGTATTTAAATTTAAGAAGCACCCAATATTTTATATTGCTCTTGGAGCAGTATTTGGAATATTACTTCAAATGGGTAATGCTTCATTATAAGAGGTTAATATGAGTGTTTTAAAATGTAGTAATGTTTCATTTTCATTTGGAAATAGAACAATTTTAGAGGATGCTTCATTCGTTATGCAAAAGGGTGAGCATATTGGCTTAATAGGTTTAAACGGAGAAGGTAAATCAACATTTATTAAAATGATTACAGGAGAATTAACACCTGATAATGGTAAAATCGAATGGGCTAAAAGAATTACAACTGGCTATTTGGATCAATATACTAATTTAACTAAGGGTAAGACTATTAGAGAGGTATTAAGAGAAGCATTTGATTATATGTATAATTTAGAACGTGAAATGAATGAATTATACGAAAAAATGTGTGATTGTACTGAAGAAGAGATGAATCAATATATGGAGGATGCAGGTGAAATTGCATCTGAGCTTGAATCATCAGGCTTTTATTCAATAGATGCAACTATTGAGGAGGCCGCTAATGGTCTAGGATTAGGTGATTTAGGATTAGATAGAGATGTAACTGCATTATCTGGTGGACAAAGATCAAAGGTATTATTAACTAAGCTTATTTTACAAAAGCCAATGATTTTAATTTTAGATGAGCCTACAAACTTCCTAGATGAGGAACAGGTTAATTGGCTAAAGAATTATTTGCAAAATTATGAAAATGCCTTTTTATTAGTTTCTCATGACATTTCATTTTTAAATGATGTTGTTAATGTAATATATCATATGGAGGATGGTACATTAACAAGATATACAGGTAATTATGATAAATACATGGAAATGTATGAAATTGAAAGAAGAAATCAAAATATAGCTTATGAGAAGCAACAAAAAGAAATAAAGGATTTACAGGAATTTATCAATAAAAATAAGGCTAGAGTTGCAACTACAGATTTAGCTAAGTCTAGACAAAGAAGACTAGATAAGATGGAAATTATTGATAAGGCTAAGGAGCAAATTAAGCCTACATTTAAATTTAAGGAATGTGGAGCCTCAGGTAAATTCGTATTTAGTTGTGAGAATTTAGTAATTGGCTATAATGAGCCATTATCAAAGCCAATTACATTAAATATTGAACGTGGTGAAAGAGTATTATTTAAGGGTGCGAATGGTATTGGTAAATCAACATTGCTAAAAACATTATTAAATCAGATTAAGCCATTATCAGGTACTTGTAAAATGGATTATAATATTCATTATGGATATTTCGCTCAGGAGGAGGAATATTCTAAGAATACTGCGCATGAGGAAATATGGAATCAATATCCTGCCATGACTAATGCTGAGGTTAGAGGTGCTTTAGCTGCCTGTGGCTTAACTAAGGATAAGATTGAATCATTAATGTGCGTATTATCAGGTGGTGAGGCTGCCAAGGTAAGATTATGTAAAATTATGCTTACTGAATGTAATACATTAGTATTAGATGAGCCTACTAACCATTTAGATGTACTTGCTAAGGAAGCACTTAAGGAAGCATTACTTCAATTTAAGGGCACAATTGTATTAGTATGTCACGAGAATGATTTTTATAAGGATGTTGTAACTAGAATAGAGGATTGTGAGAAGTGGACAACAAAGATTCTATAAGGAGGATTTATGAAGGATTTAGTTTTTAAAAATATTAGTGTTGGATATATTCCTGATACTAAGGTAGAAATTAATAATAAAACATATCTAATTCATAATGTTATTGATGGTGAAACAATATCTGTAGATATAGAAAAAAAGTATCCTGAATTAAAAGAGGTTATTGTTAAAAGCCCATATAGAATTGATTATAAGGTTGATGAATGTGGTGGTGCTAATTTCATGCATGTCACATATGATTATGAAATAAAGCTTAAGCATGACCATATAAATGAGCTATTTAAGCCTTTTAAGGGTAAAAAGGATATTAATATTATCCCAATGGAAAATCCCTATAATTATAGAAATAAATCAATTATGACATATAAGCTATCTAAGACAAAGAAGATTGTATGTGGCTTATATGAGGAATATTCTCATAATGTTATTACTGCCAATAATAATATTCTACAGGCAGAAAAAACAAATAAAATTATTAATGAGCTTAACAGAATTTTAACTAAAAATAAAATTCAAATTTATGATGAAAGAACTAGAACAGGTGTATTAAGGCATGTTTATATAAGAGCATCATTTAATACAGATGATGTCATGGTTACATTAGTTACAAATGGAGAAATGTTTCCAGGAAGAAATAATGTAATTAATGATTTAAAGAAGGCTAATTTAGGTATTACAACAGTAGTTCAAAATATAAATACAAGAGATACATCAATAGTCCTAGGAGATAAGGAAAGAATATTATATGGACCTGGCTTTATTAGTGAGAAGGTTTCAAATTATAAATTTAAAATCTCTCCTAAATCATTCTTTCAGGTAAATACTAAGGGAATGGAAATTCTTTATAATAAGGCATTAGAAAAGGCTAATATAACAAAGAATGATATTGTAATAGATGCATATTGTGGTGTAGGAACAATATCAATATTTGCCTCTAAATATGCTAAGCATGTCTATGGTGTAGAATTAAATAAGGACGCTGTAAATGATGCCAAAATTAATCAAAAGATTAATAATATTAATAACATAACATTTATAGCAGATGATGCTACAAATTATATGACTAAGCTAGCTAAGGTAAGGGAACATATAGATGTAGTTATTATTGACCCTCCAAGAGATGGATCTACTAAGCAATTTATTAATGCTATTAAATATTTAAATGCTAAAAAGGTTATTTATATTTCTTGTAATCCTGATACATTAAAAAGAGATTTATATTTATTTAGTGAAAATGATTATATTGTAAAGGATTTAGAAGCAGTAGATATGTTCCCTAGAACCCTTCATTCAGAGATGATTGCCGTTATCGAAAAGGATAATGAAATCGATGAATTAGAGGAATTAGTTAAAAGAGAAAATACTAAAAAATATAAAGAAAATAAAATGAAATATATACCAAAGGCTGATATTGAGATGATGAAAAATGATAAATATGAGGCCAATGGATTTAAGAATAAAAAGAAGAGATAATTAGAAATAGTAAAAACGGCCTAGGCCGTTTTTCTTAATTTATAAACTTATTTTTGTAATCCTTAGGAGTATATCCTGTAATTCTTTTAAATGATTCTGTAAATGTTGATAGATTTATAAATCCTACGCTATGAGCAATATCTATCAATTTTAAATCCTTGTTTTCTCTCATTATAGCCTTAGCCTCAGAAATTCTTATTTTATTTAAATGAACGATAGGAGAATCATTCATATAGGCCTTAAAGGCTTTTGTAAAATAGGTTGGGCTATAGCTAGATAGCTCTGCTAATTTTTCTATAGTTAGGGTTTTATCATTATAATTATCATACATATAGCTAATGATATTTTTTATATTTTTAGCATATTTCTTTTCAGGCCTACGTCTATCTGTTTTATCACTTAATCCCTTTTGAATTAGCATTTCTGTTATTAGATTAGGCACATTCATTTGGACGTCTTGGCTATTTAAATAATTAATACATAAATCAATAAATGATTTAGATATATTAAATCTTGTATAAAAAAATTCATTTTTAAATCCAAGCTTTTCTTTAATATTATCTACATAATTCATATCTATTACAATATCAATAACAGAAGAATCATTTAATGGAAATTCAATTCCATGCACCACATTAGGGTTTACTGGATATACATATCCAACCTCTCCTATATAATTAGCTTTATCATAGATAAGAAGAGGTATTGTTTTAATTGGAATAATAAATTCATAATGAGTATGTGAATGACTAAAGGGAAAAATAGTGTTTTTCCCTTTTTCTGGTATGTAATAAGCAATAGAAAAAAGATCTAATGTCTTATGTGATGTGTAATTATCGATTGTGTTTATTTCGCCTTGATGGCAATCAATTATATTCATTTTTGTTCCCTCTAATTAAAATATATAATATATGTATTTAAATTCAAACCAGAAATTTCAATTTTTTGTCATTATTTCAATTTTTTGTCATTAATTCGTACTTATTCGTTAAATTGGTTTAAAAAATATATTAAAATAAAAATAGGTTTTTCTTTTAATATTAAATGGATAGGAGCGGATTGATTATGAAAAAATTTAAGAGATTTGTATTGTTGATTCCTTTATTGTTTTTATTAGCTAGCTGCGATAATGGTAGTGAAATTAATAATGATACAAAAGAGCCTGAGGAAAGCATAAAAGAAGATGAAAAAGCATCTTATTTTTTGGCTTTAACAAAGTCTATTGATAAGGCTGGTGAAGTAAGTGGTAGTGGTGTTTATGAAGAAAATGCTAGCATTACAGTAACTGCGACTATAAATAATGGCTATAAATTTTTGGGCTGGTATAAGGATAATACATTAGTTAGTAAGGATTCTAATTATACATTTAATATGCCAAAGGAAAATATTATATTAGAAGCAAAATATGAAAATATAATCTATAATTTAGAAGCATTAGTAGATTCTAATTCTATAAATTTAGGTACTGTATCAGGTACTAATGGCTATAATTTAGGAGATGAAGCAGAATTTAAGGCTATCCCAAATAATGGCTATAGCTTTAAGGGCTGGTATAATGAAAAGGATGAATTGGTTTCTAATTTAGCTACATATAAATTTAATGTTAATGGTGATTTAAAATTATATGCAAAATTTGAAATTAATAAATATAATGTTTCATTAAAATCTAATTTAACAAATGTAACATTAGAAGGTAATGGTGATTATGATTATTTAAGTAGTGTTACTGTTAAAGCTATCAAATTAGATGGATATAATTTCTTAGGATGGTACAAGAATAATTCATTAATTGATTCTAATTTAATATATTCATTTAATATGCCATATAATGATTTAGAATTAGAAGCAAAATATGAAAATATAACATATAATTTAGAAGCATTAATCGATTCTAATTCTTTAAATTTAGGTACTGTATCAGGTACTAATGGCTATAATTTAGGAGATGAAGCAGAATTTAAGGCTATCCCAAATAATGGCTATAGCTTTAAAGGTTGGTTTAATGAAAATGATGAATTGGTTTCTAATTTAGCTACATATAAATTTAATGTTAGTGGTGATTTAAAATTATATGCTAAATTTGAAATTAATAAATATAATGTTTCATTAAAATCTAATTTAACAAATGTAACATTAGTAGGTAACGGTGATTATGATTATTTAAGTAGTGTTACTGTTAAAGCTATCAAATTAGATGGATACAATTTCTTAGGATGGTATAAGGATAATTCATTAGTAGATTCTAATTTAACATATTCATTTAATATGACATATAATGATTTAGAATTAGAAGCTAGATATGAAATAATTGATTATGATATTAATTATCATCTTGAAAATGAGGTATTAAATTCAAATCCATCAACGTATAATATTAATGCTAATATCACATTTGCTGATCCAACTTATTATGGATATAGATTTATTGGCTGGTATACTGATCAAGAATTTAAAAATTCAATTTGTGAAATTAAAAATATTTTTGGTGATTTAGATTTATATGCTAAATTTGAAATCATTAATTATAGCATTACATATGTTTTAGATGATGGTTCAAATGATATAGCTAATTTAAATACATATAATAGAGAATCAAATGTCACATTTAATGACGCATCTAAATTCTTAATGGATTTTGATTATTGGTATATTTTAGAAAATAATCAGGAAATTAAAATCGAATCTACAGAAGGATATTATAAGGATTTAACAGTTTATGCTAAATATAAGGAAATTGAAGATTTAAAGCCATATAATTTAGAGGTTTCATCTAATAATGTTACAATTTTATCTGTTAAGGATGAATATATTGATTCAGAAGAATTAGCAGTACCAAATGTTGTTACAAATATTAATCAAAATGCATTTAGTGAATGTAGTAAGCTTGTAAGCCTAACATTACCATTTGTAGGTAAAAATAGATATACAGCTACTGATAATTATAAATATCCATTTGGATATATATTTAGTAGCCAATCAAAGGAAGGCTATACTGAGGTTAAGCAGCAATATCAAACTACAGGTAGTTCTACATATGAAGGTACATATTATATTCCATCAAGCCTAAAGAATATAACAATTAATGATACTGAATATATTCAATATGGCGCATTCCATAATTGTACAATGCTTGAAAATGTTATATTAGAAAATGTTGTTACATTAGCTAGTAGAGCATTCTGGAAATGTGGTAATATTAAATCATTTGACCTACCTAATACATTAGAGACTATGGAATATTTAGCTTTAAATGAATGTAAAAAGCTTGAAAGCCTAGTTATTCCTGATAGTGTAATTACAATTGGAAAGCAGGCTGTAAATAATACTGGTATTTCATCATTAGTTATAGGTAAAAATGTTGAAACTATTGGTGAAATGGCATTCTATTATAGCCCTAATTTAGTAGAGGTGGTTGTTCCTAATAGTGTAACATCTATAGGTCTTGGAGCATTTGGATATTGTGCCAAATTAGAAAAGATTACATTACCATTTGTTGGTGATAAAATTCATAAAATAGATGATAATAATCAATATCCATTTGGTTATATTTTTGGTAAAACAGAAAATAGTGCATCCATAGCCTTAACTCAATATTATAATGGTACTTATAGTATTAATAATCAATTAGATAAATCAGAAACATATTATATTCCTGGCTATTTAACAGAGGTTATAATAACTAATGATTCAATTATTCAAGCAGGTGCTTTTTATAATTGTATTAAATTAAAATCTATTAAATTTATGAGTGCTTTATCATCTATTGAGGCTAAAGCCTTCTATAGATGCATTAGCCTAGAGGAAATAGATTTAGGAAATACAGTATCTAGCATTGGAGCATATGCCTTTGATTCATGCGAAAATTTAAAGAGCTTGATTATTCCTAATTCTGTAACTTTAATTGGAGAGGGAGCATTTTCTAATACAGATAGATTAGAATCTTTAACAATTCCATTTGTAGGAGATAGAATATATAATTCTAGCTCAGTAAATCAATATCCATTAGCTTATATGTTTAAGGGTAATAGTAGTGGTTCTGTATTATTGAAGCAATCATATATTATAAATCCATCTACAAATGAACTAGGCTCAATAACTATTCCATTTAGTGCTTATTTAAAGAAAATAATTATTGATGGTACTAATTATATGCAAGCCTATGCTTTAAATAATTTAACCTCAATAGATGAAATAGTAATAGGTGAAAGTGTAACTAGAATAGAAAAGGGCGTTTTAGCAGGAAATCAAAATTTGATTTCTTTAACGATACCATTTATTGGTGGAAACAAATCTCATGAAATGTATTTTAGCTATATCTTTGGTGGTACTAGCTATTTAGATAACACTAATTTAGTTCCTGAAACATTAACTCAAGTTGAATTGCTAAATAGTGCAATTCTAATACCTAATGGTGCATTTATAAATTGTAATAAAATAGTTGATATCATAATTCCAGCTTCAATAAATAATATGAGCTTTGATGTATTCGATTATTGTACAAATCTAGAAAATGTATATTATGATGGAACTATTTCAGATTGGTTCAACATTAACTTTAGTGAATCAGCTATGTATTATATTGATAATTTCTATTTATTAGATTCTAATGGAGATATAGAGTTTAATAACAAAAATTATAAATTATTAGAAGAATTAATAATTCCTGATGATATAGAAGTATTAAATAATCAAATTCGATATTATAAAAAATTAATTAGCATTGATTTGGGTTATGGAATAAAAAAGATTGAATCAAAAGCCTTCAATGGCTTAAATAATTTAAGAGAATTAACTATTTCATCTTCTTTAAAAGAAATAGCAGAAAAAGTATTTGTTGATTTAGATAGCTTTGATTCGATTTATTATAATGGAACCATTTCAGATTGGTTATCAATCGACATGATTGATAAAACATCTAATCCATTAAATATAGCTTCAAATTTCTATTTGCTAGATAAAGATGGAGATATAATTCATAATGGCCTAAATTATAGTATTCCTAAAAACATCCATATTTCTAGCGAGGTTACAAGTATTCCTATTGGAGCATTTGAAAGATTTACAAGTCTAGAAAATGTATATTATGATGGAACTGGAACAAATTGGACAAAAATAAAATTTGCTAATAAGTATTCTAACCCAATGATATATGCAAAGCATTTATATATTAAGGATGAATCTGGTGATGCTTTATATAATGGTATTTATTATAAGTTGTTAGATGAATTAATTGTATCAGAAGAAATAGAAACAATAGATTATCAGTTATTTAATCTAGTAGATTTAAAATCATTAACTATTCCTAATTCAGTTACAAGTATTAAAAAGGGTGCTTTATTTGGCTTATCTAATTTGGAATCTATAACAATTCCATATATTGGATTAAGTAGTGGTTCAAACGATACATTTGGTTCTCTATTTGGTAATAATTATTTTGATAATACATATGAAGTATATGAAAAAAATAGTATTAGATATCATAAATATTTCATTCCTAATAAATTAAAAGAAGTGGTTATATCAAATGAAAATATTGTTAATGATTCTTCGTTCTATAATTGTAAAAGCATTGAAGCTATAATTCTTCCTGATACAATAACAGATATATATGATTATGCATTTTATAATTGTAGTAATTTAAGACAAATTAGACTAGGAAATAATATAAGACGTATTGATAATTTTGCATTCTATGGCTGCTTAAGATTATTTGAAATATTTAATGGAACAAACTTTAATGTTTTAGCAGGAAATTATAGGAATGGTTATGTTGCCTATTATGCCGCAGTAATTCATAATTCATATGACGCTTTATCTATTTTATTTGTTGATAATGATTATGTTTATGCAACTATTAATGATAGAAAATATTTAGTTTCATATATGGGAAGTGAAGAAGAAATAGTAATTGATAATGATGTTAATTATATTTATAATTATGCATTTTATAATAATGAAAACATAAGAAAAATAGTATTACCAAATAATTTGGCATATATTGGAGATTATACTTTCTATAATTGTACTAATTTAGAGGAAATAAATATTCCGAATTCAGTTTCATATATTGGAAGCTATGCATTTTATAATTGCCAAAAAATAACATCAATTTCATTAAATGAAAATATTGAAAAAATATTGAAGGCAACATTTAGTGGTTGTGAAAGCTTGGTTACTATCAATATCCCAGCAAGTATTAACGACATTGAACCTGAAGCATTTGATGGATGTATAGCAATAGAAGGTACTAATTATCAAAATGGTATTTATCTTGGAAATGATTTAAATCCATATTATGTATTATTGAGGACAGAAGACATAAATATCGAAAATATTACTATTCATGATAATTGCAAGATAATATGCTACCAAGCATTTAAGGATTGTATAAATTTAAAAGAATTATATATTCCAGATAATGTTGAAATTATTGGAAAGTGGATATTATATGGTTGTTACAATTTAGAAAAACTTACAATTCCTTTTATTGGACATGATGAATTAAATAATGATGTGTTAGCATATGTTTTAGGAAATTATAAAGCACCAAATGGTACAGTAATTTATGCTCACACCGGATCATTACAATGTGCATATCCTAAGTCTTTATCTGAAATTAAAATTACTAAGGCTTCAATGATTGCTGAAGGCGCATTTAAGGAATGTAAATATTTAAAAAATATTATTTTACCGGATTCATTAATATCAATTGGAAAATATGCATTTGATTATTGTAGTAGATTATCAACAATTACACTTCCAAAGAATTTATCAAATATTAATAGTTTTGCTTTCTATCATTGTGAGAATTTAAAAATAGTAATTAATTTATCTAATTTAAATATTGCTGAAAAATCAAGTGCTAATGGCTTTGTTGCATATTATGCAATAATTGTTTCAAAAACAAGCGACAATATAGCCATTGAACAAGTAGATGATTATCTTTTTGCAAAAATTAATAATAAAGTGTATTTGATTTCATATTATGGTACTGACGATGAATTAATATTACCTATTAATTTTATGCTTAATGGTGAATTAATAGATAGTTATAATATTTCAAAATATGCTTTTAGAAATAATAAAATTTATAGTGTTGTTATTCCAGAAGGAGTAACAGAAATATGTGATTATGCATTTTTAAATACTAATATACGTGTTGCATATTTGCCAGAAAGTTTAAAGGTATTAGGCACTAATGCATTAGATTATACTTTGAAGGAATTATATTTGCCATCTAATATAGAAAAAATAGGTAAATATGCTATTCCATATAATGTTTCAAATTTAAATTATACTGAAAAGGATGGAGGCATCTATATTGGTACAAAAGATAATCCTTACTTATATTTATATAAGCCAATAAATGATGACATTGAATCAATAAAAATTGATTCTAGCTGTGTTGCAATATTTGATGAAGCATTCAAAAATTGTAAGAATCTTAGTGTCATTTATAATTTATCTAATATCAATTTAAAATTAGGTTCAAATGATAATGGCTATGTTGCATATTATGCTTCATATATATTTAATACTGACGAATCAAATATAAAATATTATACTGATGGAAATTATAAGCTATATATTAGTGGCAATAATTTACCTCATATAGTTGAGTATTTGGGTAATTCAGCTAATGTAAATATTCCTGATTATTTTAGTATAAATTCTAAATTATATTATGCATATTATATTGATAAGGAAGCCTTCAAGAATCATACTGAAATTATTAATTTAAGCTTCACTAGCTCAGTAGTAGGAATCGGAAAAGATGCGTTCTTAGGATGTGATAATTTAGAAAAAGTTTATTATATCAGTGATGAATATTACTACAATAATAGTATTGTTGAATGGTGTAATATTAAATTTTTAAATGAAAAATCTAATCCAATGTATTATGCTTCAAATTTCTATATTAAATCCTCAGGAGATATTTATTATAATGATGATTACTATTCATTATTGACTGAATTAGATGTTTCTAAAATATATGAAATAAATGATTATAGCTTTGTTGGTTTTGATTGCTTAACAAAGGTTATGCAAGATTATAATTTAAGTAGAATAGGAGACTATGCATTCTATAACTGTATTAATTTGGCTGAATTTGATTTTATTTCAAATATTGAATATATAGGAGATTATGCATTCTATAATTGCAATAAATTATCAACTATAGAGCTTCCTTACTTACTAGATTATATAGGAGATTATGCATTCTATAATACAGAAAATGCTAACTCAGAAATAGTTATTACAGAGCTTGTTTCTTATATAGGAGATCATGCATTCTATAAATCAGGTATTTCTGGTGAGCTTGTAATTCTATGTGATCTAGATAGATTAAGTGATTATGCATTTTCTAATTGTTATAATTTAACTAAAATAGAATTAATTGGTAATATTGATACTATAGGAGATGGAGCTTTTGTTAGCTGTAAAAATGTAACTGAGGCTATATTTAGTGGTCAAGTTAATATACTTGGAAAACATGCCTTTGATAATTGTACTAATTTAGAAAATATTAATTTAGGTGACTCTTTAGACGTTATTGATGATTATGCATTTGCTAAATGTATAAAATTAGAAAGATTTATTATACCAGATACTGTATCTACTATAGGAAATCAAGCTTTTAGTGGCTGCTTCAAGCTAAAATATGTTTCATTTGGTGAAGGTGTAACTAGAATTGGTTCTAAATTATTTGAATATTTAGAAAGATATGGTATTGATACAGTAGTATTTAATAGTAAAGCTTTCACAATAAATTATGATTTTGAATATACATCAGGCCTAAAGGATATTTATTTTAATGGCACAATTAGTGATTGGTTAAATGTAACCTTTGATTATACTGGAATAGGAAATACATATTATCATTATTCTTTCAATTTATACTATTTAAATGATGATGGTGATGTTTCCTTTGAAGGAAAGAAATATTCAAGATTATATGATATTATTATTCCTGATACAGTTGGTGAAATTAATAATTTATATGGTTTAAATTTAGGAACAATAGTAATGTCAAAATCAATTAATAGTATTGGAAAATATTCATTTAAACGATTTACTTTTAAAACATTATATTATTTAGGAACTATAGATGATTTCAAAAATATTAATTTTGAAGATAATCGTGATAAAGGCATATTAATTAATGTTGCTTATTATTATAGTGAAGAAGAACCTATAAATGAAGGTAGATATTGGCACTATGTAGATGGAATTCCAACTAAATGGTAATAAATAAAACAGGAAGCAGAAGTGTGAACTGGGGTTTGTCAAGTGGACACACCAAAGTAAAAAATAATTAAATAACTAAAGGTAGTAAATTAGGATTGGCATGATTTCCAAATTGATTTGGGGTCATGCCTTTTAAATTTGCTTGTAACCTCTCATTATTGTAAAAATTTATATATTTAATTATTGCTTCTCTAAGGGATGATTCATCATCCCATCTTAATCCATAAAACATTTCGGATTTTAGTGTTCCCCAAAATCCTTCCATAGGTCCGTTATCTATACATTTTCCAACTCTAGACATTGATTGTATCATTCCAGCTTGATCTAATTTAAATTTGAATTGTTTAGATGTGTATTGAAATCCTCTATCACTATGGAATAATGGTTTAGCACCTGGATTTGCTTTTAGTGCTAAATCAAATGTATCAAATACTAATTTGTTATTATTTGAATTACTTAAAACATATGATACTATTCGTCTATCATATAAATCTATGATTGCTGATAAATATATTTTTTGCTTTTGACCAATTACTTTAAATTCAGTAACGTCTGTACACCATTTTTGATTTTGCCATAAGGATTCAAAATTTCTATTTAATATATTTTCACCAACTTGTTCAGGTTTAACTTTAACGTAATTCGAATGCTTACGTCTGATTCGTGCGTGAACATGTACTACCTTCATTAATCTATGAATATACTTAATGCTATAAGTAGATTGATTGAAATGATTAATATACATGGTCATTCGTCTATAACCAAGTATGCCATTATATGTTTCGTTATATTCAATTATTATATTTGCTAATTCATTATCTTGAATTTCTTTTTTAGGTATTGCTCTATTTTTCCATTTATAATAACTAGATCTAGGTATATCCAATGTTTTACATAAGAAATCAACTGTAAAGCCATCTTTTAGCCTAAATTCATCTATCGTTTTGTATTTGTCTTCTTGCCTAACAAGCGAGAATCTCTCTCCATTCTTTCCTGTATTTCTATGTTTTTTTTTAATACTTCAATAACCATGTCTTTACGTTTAAGTTCTTGCTTTAATTTTTGTATTTCAATGTCTTTCTTTTCAATATCAGTAAGTTCATGTTTAGGCCCATTAGAAGAAGGTCTACCACGTGAATCAGAAAGGCCATCTTTACCGCGCTCGTTATATTTCTTAACCCAGTTAAAAACGTTAGCGTATGGAACACTATATTTATCTGCGGCACCTTTATAATCATTATTATTAGCTAATACATAATTAACTATTTCTAATCTTTCTTCTAATGTAGTCTTTCTTGATTTCATAGTATAGACATCCCCTTTAGGATCATAATCCTTAATCTCGATGCCTTTATTATACTTTTTCAACCAGTTCATTACAATTGAATGAGAGGAAATATTGTATTTGTTTGTTAATCCTTCTAAACTTGCAACACCATTTAGATAATCATTTATTACACATTCTTTTAATTCTTTAGAATATGTTTTATTTGATGAAGAAGAATCAAATGCCTTATCACCAT
>DJXM01000001.1 GCA_002449755.1 Caryophanales bacterium UBA7004 | reverse complement strand
ATTTTCTTTCCTCTACCCTATTAATTGAGGAAAATATGAAAAATGGTAATTTGATTTTTATTCATAAATTATTAAAATCAATAGCGGATTCTATAATTATTGTTTTTATTCCTTTATATATTTTAAAGGAAACTAATGATATTAGATTATCTCTTTTCTATTTAATTGCTTTCTCTTTATTTGTTTTATTCTTTATGTTTATCCTAAAGAAGCTAATTCAAAAATATGGAGTACTAGCAATGATAATCCATTTTATTCCGATTATTATTACAGAATACATATTATCATTTGCTAGTATAAATATAGGTATTGTTATATTATCTGCGAGCTTAATGGGCTTATCACAGGCCTTATATTCTATACCACTTAATTTAGTATTTACATTCGGAGATAAAAAGACTAATGTAGGCTTATTTATGATAGCTCAAAATGTAGGTAAAATCATTTTTACCTTAGCATCTGGTCTAATATTATCTAGTGATATAATAAATTCATTTTTGATATTAAGTATAACATCTAGTGCTTTTTATATTATATCTATATTTCCTATTTTATTTGCCTATAAGGAATTAAAAAATCAATATGATAATACTAAATTAAATAATAGTCATAGGGTTAAATTAGATCCTTGGTTTATAATATTTCATATAGCCTTTGGCTTATTCCAGCCTATAATGGATAACATAGTACCATTATATTTATATATAAATGATTTATCATTTCAATCAGTAACTATTTTTATTGTCTTAGTTGAATTTTTAAAGGTTATAGCTAATACAATAAGTCAGGTTGCTGTAAGATATAAAAAATCAATTTATTTAGTATCTATAAGCTTTATATTATTTTTTAGTAGTATCATAGCTATTATATTTGTAAAAAATAATATAGCTTTATATATTTTAAGTACTATGGCTTCAGTATCCTTCCCATTTACATTTGTTCCTATGTTTGGATTATATTGTAATTATTTAAGGAAGAATAATAATGTTATACAGGGAATAACAAGAAGAGATTTTGATATCTTTTCCTTAAGAGCTCCTATGTATTCATTAGGATTAACAGGATTAGGATTGCTTCCTTGCTTAATTGTTGGAGTTGTAGCTGTTCCTATAATGCTAATTAGTGAAATAAAGCTAATAAATGGTGATAAAAATGAAAATAAGATTGAATGATTATGTTGAATTTGAAAATGATAATAAAATAATTAGAGCTAATGTATTTAAATTAAATGATGATTCTTTTGATGCAAAAGCTATTATTAATGATAATGAGGTTATCTTTAATAATCTAAAGGAAATAGATATGAAAAGAATCATGACTCATACTGTATTAATTTATATTGATGATGGTGATTCTTATTTAATGCTTTTAAGAAATAAAAGAAAGGAAGACCTTAATAAGAATAAGTGGATAGGCTTAGGTGGACATATTGAATATGGTGAATCACCTAGTGAGGCCTTAATTAGAGAGGTAAAGGAAGAATCTGGCTTATCATTATATGAATATAGGCTAAGAGGTATAATTTATTTTAATTATGATAATTATACTGAGGTTATGCATCTATATGATTCTGACTCCTTTGGTGGAGAATTAGCTGAATGCGACGAGGGCACTCTTAAATGGGTCAAAAAGAGCGAAATATTGAATTTAGAACTATGGGAGGGTGATAAATCATTCCTACCATTATTAATTGAAAATGAGCCATATTTTGAGATGGATTTAGTCTATCAAAATGATAAATTAATTAAAGTTAATAAATATTAAAAATGATGCTGTAAGGAATCCAATTGTTTTCTTGCGGCATCTTTTTGTAATATAATAAATGTATAATTTAAAAAGGGTATATCATGAAGCTTATTAATGATTTATTTAAAAAATATAAATTAGAAGAAGAAAAATTAATTGAATATGGTTTTGTTTTTAATGATGGTATTTATTCTTATAATAAATTAATTAATAATAATGAATTTGAATTAATAATAACTATTAAAAATAAAATGATTGATGGAAAGCTAATAGATAAAGATTTTAATGAAGAATATGAAATGATAAATTCTTTATCATCTAGTAGCTTTATAGAAAAATTAAAAAAAGAATGTGAGGCTATTCTTTTAGATATAAGAAGTAATTGTTATTTTAAAGAGGATTTTATTTTTAATCAGTCAAATGAAATATCAAATTATATAAAAGAAAAATATAATGCTAATCCTGAATATTTATGGAATAGTGAGCCTGGCTTTGGTGTTTTTAGAAATCCAAATAGTAATAAATGGTTTGGAATAATAATGAATATTAAAAGAAATAAAATAACAGGAAATGATAATAAAGAAATAGAAGTATTGAATTTAATGCTTAAAGATAAAACAGAATATTATTTAAATAATAAAAATATATATCCTGCATATCATATGAGTAAAAAGAATTGGGTATCAATTATATTAGATGAATCATTATCTAATGATGAAATAATTAAATTAATTGATTTAAGCTATAATAATTCTAATAAGAAATAAATGGCTGTTAAGAAACCATAAAAGTTTCTAACAGCCATTTTCTTATCTATCCTCTCTAAAATAATTTATACCTAAGGATGCAGGTGGTTGAACCTGACGTCTTCCTAGAATAGATGTAATTATTAATACTATAGCAGTTACTATATATGGAAGCATTTTAATAACCTCCATTGTTGTTGTATCCATCTGGAATAAAGATGAATAAGGTAATACATATAAAATAGCGAATATTAATGAGCCTAATATTGCAACACTTGGTCTCCATGTTGAGAAGATTACAAGTGCAACTGCAAGCCATCCTAATGTTTCGATTGTAACAGCTTGCTCAAATAGACCATTACTATAATCCATGATATATGCTAAGCCACCAAATCCTGCAATAGCAGAACCAACGATAGTTGCCATATATCTATATTTAGATACATTTAATCCTGCAGCATCTGCAGTTGCTGGATTTTCACCTACAGCTCTTAAGCCTAAGCCTCGTCTTGTTTTTACTAGGAATAAAGATGTTAATACTGCAACAATTATTGCTAAATAAACTAAGAAGCCATATCCAAATAGAATTTGAACTGCGTCTGCTGAATCACTTGTTACAGGGAACATCTTTACGAAGAAGTTATTAGCGGCAGCCATTAGATTATTTCTTTCAATCTTTTTACTGAAGAAATTAGCAGATGCAACACCAAATGTTGTAATAGCTAAACCTGTAATATTTTGATTAGCTCTTAATGTTACTGTTAGGAAGCTATATAATAAACCAACTAAAGCACCAAATATAATTGTAAAGATTATTGCGAATAAGATAATTATAAACCCACTTATGAATCCATTATCAATTCCAACCATATCTACAGCTAGTGAAATACCTATACATCCACCAATACCACCAAAGCACATAACACCTGGAGTACCTAAATTTAAATGTCCTGATTTCTCAGTTATTATTTCACCTACAGAACCAAATAGGAATACTGCGAATAATCTAATAGCTGATGTTATTAATGTAACCATAATTATTCACCCTCCTTATTTGTTTCTATTTTTTCTTCATTTTCTTTAGCTAGAGCTTCAACATTAGCTTCAGTATTTTCAACCTTAGCTTCAGCATTTTCTTCATTAGAAGAAGCTATATCTACCTTAGAAGCATCATTTTTAATTTCTTCCTTAGCTTCATCCTTTTTCTTTAAATCAATAATTTCAAATTTTTCTGATTTAGATATTTTATTAATAATCTTTTTAAAGAAATTAGTTACATATACATAAATAACTGTAAAGAAATTTGAAACAGGAATTGCGATTTTTTCACAGAATGCTAGGAATTTATTATCAATCTTTCCATCCTCAGTCCTTCTAAATATTACTCTATAGCGAGAGAAGAATGTACAAGCGATAATAAAGAAAATAAATATAGAAGTAATAATTGATGTGATTGAATCATTAGTTCCACCAATTTCCATCATTAATTCGGCAGAACCTCTTTGTAGGAATATAATCATGAATGTTGTTAATATCATGAAATATGGATTGAAATTAGCTAGCCATACAGTAATGATAGCTGTAAATCCACGTCCGTTTAGGGTTGCTGTATTAACAACATGATTTAGTCCGTTAGTTAAAATAAAACCAATAATACCACAAATAGCACCAGATAAAATTAATGTTCTAATAATAACCTTTCTAACATTTACACCAGCATATTTAGCTGTATTATATGAATCACCAACTAATGATAATTCGAATCCATGCTTAGTATGTTTAATATAAATTGAAATACCAACTGTAATTAAAGCTACAATTAATACTGGAGTTAAATATTCATAAATCATTCCTAATGATCCTTCATAAATATTAGGTAATGTATTAGAACCACCAGTTGCGTATGTATTAATGAAGATAGCTACTGCTTGAATAGCTATATAGTTCATCATTAATGTAAATAATGTTTCATTTGTATTCCAAAATGCTTTAAATATAGCAGGAATAACTGCCCAAATAATACCAGCAAATACTGCAGCTAAAAGTGATAGAAGAATTAATGAAAAATCATTCATTGATTCATGTCCAAAATATAAAACTGAGTATGCAGCAAGCGCAGCAATTAAAGCCTGTCCATCAGCACCTACATTCCAATACTTCATTTTGAATGCTGGAAGTAATGCTAGGCCTAAGCCTAGAAGAATTGCCATATCTCTTAGAAGCATCCAGATACTTAATGTTGTTCCAAATGAGCCATTAATTAATGAGATTAGGAATGTGAATGGATCACATCCTTCAGAAATACCTAAAATGATAGAAGAAACAATAAATGCTAATAATAGAGCTATAGCCTTTATACCGATTAGTCTACCAGTAGTTATTGTATCCTTTTTAGCAATATGAATTAATGGGTCTTTAATAGGCTTTGAAATAGTCTTTTCCATTATTCGGCCACCTCCCCATTATTGTTTTTTTCTTCAGATTGTTGATTTTCTAATTCATCTAGTACAATACTTTCCTTAACAAGCTGATCCCATTGCTCCTCTGAAATATTTGAGTCCTTTGCTTGACCCCATTTTCTTTCCTTTTGTTCCTCTAATAGGTTTAAAGCACCAGTCATCATTAGACCAATTTTTTCTTTTGTTGCCTTAGCAGCATGTACTACACCCATGTTTTTACCATGGCATAGAACTAAAATCTTATCACATAGAGCAAGCATTACATCTAGGTCCTCACCTATAAATAGAATACCTGTTCCTTTCTTTTTTTCTTGATTTAAAATATCATAAATTCCATAAGATGAATTAATATCTAATCCTCTTACAGGATATGCAGTAACAATAACATTTGGATTTGCTTCAATTTCACGTCCTACTAAAACCTTTTGAACATTACCACCAGATAATCTTCTTACAGGAGTTTCAGTAGAAGGAGTCTTGATATCTAATCTCTTTATTAAATTAGCAGCTGATTCTCTTGCCTTCTTACGATTAACGAAAGGATAATACCAAGGAGAATCTGCATAATTTTTAATCATCATATTATCTGTAATAGAGAAGTTAGGTGCTAAGCCCATACCTAATCTATCCTCAGGAACGAATGACATTGAAATACCCTTTTGAGCAATTTCTCTAGGTTTCAATCTTAAAATTGATTGACCCATGTGTGTAATGGCACCAGTCTTAATCTTTCTTAAACCCGCGATTGCCTCACATAATTCCTTTTGACCACAGCCTGAAATACCAGCAACACCTAATATTTCACCACCTCTAATATAGAAGCTTACATCCTCAATAGCCTTAGTTCCATCATCCTTTAAAATATTTAAATCACGGATTTCTAGTAAAGGCTTATTAAATGTTGTGATAGGACGTTCAATTTCAAGCTCAGTCTTTTGACCGACCATCATATCTGTTAATTCCTGCTCATTAGTTGTTTCCTTGGCAACGGTCGCGATATATTTACCTTTTCTTAAAATAGTAATTCTATCTGATATTTCCATAACCTCATTTAGCTTATGAGTGATAATGATAATAGATTTACCATCATCCTTCATTGCACGTAAAATAGCAAATAGCTTTGTGATTTCCTGAGGTGTTAAAACAGCAGTAGGCTCATCTAGAATTAGAATGTCTGCACCTCTAATTAGAACCTTAATAATTTCAACTGTTTGCTTTTCAGATACTGACATATTATAGATTTTCTTTTTAGGATCAATATCAAATCCATATTTATCGCAGATATCCTTTACCATCTTATAGATAGCTTTAATATCAAAGCGGTTTTTCTTGATATTTTTAACAAATTTCTTAAATCCTTTTTCCTCGTCTTTATTCTCGGTGTCAGGATTAATAATAGAATTTAATTCATCACTGCTTAAGCCTAATACGATATTTTCAGCAGCAGAAAAGGTATCAACTAATTTAAAATGTTGATGAATCATACCAATTTTATATTGGAATGCGTCTTTTGGTGTCTTGATAATAACAGGGTTTCCGTCAACTATTATTTCTCCACTGTCAGGATAATAAATACCTGAAATCATGTTCATAAGAGTTGTTTTACCACTACCATTTTCACCAAGTAATGATAGTATTTCACCCTTCTTAACATCTAGTGAAACATTGTCGTTTGCTAAAACAGAACCAAAAGTCTTCGTTATGTTTTTTAATTCAATTGCATACTCAGACATATTGTTACTCCTTTAATTTATTTTAAAAGCCATTAAAGGCGGAATATAAATCCCGCCTTAGAATTTTAATTATTTTTATAATTCAGTAATACCATCAATTCTAATATCGAAATATGGAGCACTTCTGAATTTAGATTCCTTAAATACGCCACCCTCGATTACTTGAGTATCGCCTTTATATTCAGCATCAGTATCAACATCAGCCATATAAGATGTTACTCTACCTTCAGAATTAGTCTTTGCGTTTAAGTTAGTGAATGTTTTTTCACCATCACCAAACTTAGATACTGTGAAGCTGTTTGTATCAAAAATGTTTAATGTACCATTTTTAATCTTACCTGCAACCTCATCCATCTTTGCCTTAGTACCAGCAGCAGCAATCTTTTCATTTACACCATAATATTCAACAGCACCATTAGCTAAATTACCACACCAGTCATAATCCATCTTAGTACCATTTAAAGTATTTTCGATGAAATATTCGAAGAATGGAACCCAGTTAATTCTAGAAGATGTTAAATAAGAATTTGTTAATGTAGGATTCTCACCATTATAGAATACATTTGGAACCTTCTTTGTTTCACAAACAGAAGGAGCACCCTGTGAGTCTGCATGTTGAGAAATTAATACGCACTTTTCATCCTCAATTAAAGTCTTACAAGTTGTATTTTCAGCAATTTCATCATACCAGCTGTTTGTATACTTAACCTTCATAGTTACTGAAGGACAAACAGATTTAGCACCTAAATAGAAAGAAGTATAACCAGAAACTACTTCAGCATATGGGAATGCACCAACATAACCCATAACAGCTTGAGATGCAGTAATTGTACCTGCATCAATCATAGCTTTTAACTTCATACCAGCAGCAACACCAGCAATATATCTACCTTCATAAATGTTAGCGAAAGCATTGTGGAAATTGTCTAGCTTTTCAGTATGAGCCATTGTACCAGTTGCATGAGCAAATTGTACATCGCTAAATTCCTTAGCAGCCTTAATTAGGAATGATTCATGACCGAATGAGTCAGCGAATACACCCTTGCAGCCCTTGTTTACTAGGTCCTTTGCAGCAGTGTAGCAGTTTTCGTCTTCATTAACATTAACCTGAAGAACAGCCTTTACACCTTTGTTTTCACAAGCAGTCTTTGCTGCTTCAATAAAGTTTTTGTCATAAGTTGATTTTTCATCATGTAAGAAGATGAAACCGAACTTTGTTCCGCTTCCACCACAAGAAGTAGTTAAAGCAATTGTGCCAGCAGCAGCTACTGTTGCAGCACCTAAAGCTAATAGTCTTAACTTTTTCATATTTTTCTCCTTTTTTGTTTTTACAATATTTAATTATCGTAATTCTAAGATGACGGAATTTATGTCCTTAGCATTTCCCCTAAATCCTAAGTAAGTCATAATAGAACTCAAAATTATATTTTTGAAATAACTAAATAATGAAAAAATAAATACGTTATTATTATATAATAAAAATACTTGTTTTAAAATATAAAACTTTATTTTTATGAAATTTATACAAACAAGAAAAAAAGAGCCAAAATTGGCTCTAAACTATTTTAGAATAACTTTGCCATTTTCAAAATGATCTACGATAGCAGCAGATTCTACATGAATTCCTAATTTCTCAAGACGCTTTCTACCATTTTGGAATCCCTTTTCAATAACAATTGCTACACCGACAACCTCAGCTCCAGCTTGTTTACATAAATCGATTAATCCAATAGATGCATTTCCTTCAGCTAGGAAGTCATCAACAATTAAGCATTTATCTCCTGGCTTTAAAAATCTTTTATCTACGCATACTGTGTTGCTTGTACCTTTAGTGAAAGAGTCAACAACTGTTGTATATAGGTTATTTTCATCTACAATTTTAGATTTACTTTTTTTAGCGAATACCATTGGAATATTTCCATAGTGTCTTGCAACACCAACACCAAAGGCAATACCTGATGATTCAATAGTTAATATCTTATTAACTCCATCAAATTTTTTGCTGAAATATTCACCTAGCTCATCAAGTAATTGAGTATCTATTTGATGGTTGATAAATGAATCAACCTTTAATATATCATTTCCAATTACATAGCCATCCTTAATAATTCTTTCTTTTAAGTTTTTCATAAAGCACCTCAATTAAATACAAAAAAGATTATACAATTATTTGAATAGTTTTAAAAGGAAAAATATAAGTTTTTCTATATGATTATAAATTATTGTTGATTAACTATGTGGATAAAAAATTGATTTTGGTTTAGAAAAGTAATATAATTATTTTGCAAAGGAGAGAAAAAATTATGAATAGAATTAAAAAAGTATTATTAGGTTTAGCTTTAGCATTTGTTTGTGTTATTACACTTGCATCTTGTTCTAAGATTTCTCAATCTTATGCTGATAAGATTAATAACGCAGCTGAAAAGAAGGAATATGTTACTGTTGCAGACGCAAAGGATGCATTAGGTGACGAAGGCTTCGATATCACACTTGCTGGTACAGGCGTTCTTCTTGCAGTTAAGGGCTATAAGAACGATATTACTTGGGCTGAATTAGATGCTAAGTTAGATGCTTTAGACAAGGACACTAAGGTTGAAGCAATCATTATTGGTTGTTTTGCTAACAATTGTGTTTCTGCAGCTTATATTTCTGGTACAGCAGCTGAAGTAGAAGCTAAGATAGCTGAACTAAGTAAGTAAGAATAAATTAGGTAAGCTAGTCTTACCTTTTTATTTTGCTCTCTTTTGGACTAAAATAGAATTAAAGTAGGCACTTTTTGTAATGTCAACTTGACATATGCATACCCTTTTGATATAATCAAAGCCGAAATATCAAAATGTGATATTTTAAAAAGGAGATCATTATGAAGATTGCCGTAGTTACTGATTCAAATTCAGGCTTATCTCAGGAAATGGGAAAGGAATTAGGAGTTACTGTTATTCCTATGCCATTTTTTATAGACGGAAATGAATATTTTGAAGGAATTAATTTATCACAAAAGGAATTTTTTGATAAATTAGCAAGTGGAAGTTCATTCTCTACCTCACAGCCAGCTATTGGAGTTTTAATGGAAACATGGGATGAGGTTTTAAAAGATAATGACTATCTTCTATATTTTCCTATGTCTTCAGGATTATCTAAGTCTTGTGAAACAGCAACAATCCTATCTAAATCAGATGAATATGAGGGTAAGGTATTTGTTATCGATAATAAAAGAATATCAGTACCTTTACTTCAAAGCATATATGATGCATTAGAATTAATAAAAAAAGGCCTTGATGTAAATGAAATTGTAAAGATTTTGTTAGATACATCAATGGAGCATGATATTTTCATTATGCTAGATACATTAGAATATTTAAAAAAGGGTGGAAGAATTACACCAGCTGCTGCAATGCTAGGTGGATTCTTAAAATTAAAGCCTGTATTATTAATTAAAGGTGATAAGCTAGATAGCTATAAAATGAGAAATCGTACATTAGATGGTGCTAAGCAAATATTAAAGGACGCATGCAGAAAATGTATGGATAAATATTTAGAATCTGACCCTAATGCGACATTCCATTTTGAGGTTGCTTATTCAGGTGTGTCTAATGAAGAAGCATTAAAACTTGCAGAAGAAATTAAGCTTGAATTTAATACATCTATTGTTACTGTAATGCCTCTATCATTATCTATTTCATGCCATACAGGTCCTGGAGCTTTAGGTATGGCTATATCTAAGGTTGTAAGATATAAGAATGAAGAAGTCGTATTTAATAATAGAATTTCTATTTTAAAAGAAGCTCAAATTAATTAAAATATGTTATAATAGCCTCAAACGGAGGCTTTTTATTATGAAGAAAAATTTAGGTAAAAAAACAATTATGTCTGTGTATCCTGTTTTAATAATTGGTACATATGACGAATCAGGTAAAGCAAATGCTATGAATGCTGCTTGGGGTGGTCAATCAGATACAAATTGCATAACAATTGCGCTATCTGATCATAAAACAACTGACAATTTAAAAGTAAATAAAGAATTTACTGTATCATTTGGTACAGTTGATACTGAAATAATTTCAGATTATTTTGGAATTGTATCTGGAAGAAAGGTAGATAAAATCGAAAAGAGTGGAGTTCATGTTATTAAATCAGAAAATATTAATGCTCCACTATTTGAGGAATATAAATTGACATTAGAATGTAAGGTAGTTTCTTTAGAAAATGAGGTATTAGTTGGAGAAATTATTAATACAGTTGCTGATGATTCTATCTTAGACGAAAAGGGTAATGTTTCTATAAAAAAATTAAACCCAATTGTATTTGATTCAAGTGATAATACATATAAAAAATTAGGTGAAATTGTTGGTTTCGCTTTCAAAGATGGATTAAAAATAAAATAGTGTGATTATTTTAAGACAAATACTCTACTTTTATGGTTCATTAAATAATAGGTAGTGTA
>DJXM01000088.1 GCA_002449755.1 Caryophanales bacterium UBA7004 | reverse complement strand
ATGAAAGAATAAATAAAAGAGTAGAACAAATGTTTAATGATGGCTTAGAGGCTGAGGTAAAAGGATTATATGATAAGGGAATTATGCCTCACGCTATAGGCTATCAGGAATTTATACCTTATTTTTTAGGAGAAAAAAGCCTTGATGAGGTTAAGGATTTGATTAAGCTAAATACTAGACATTTAGCTAAAAGACAGGAAACATGGTTTAAAAACCAAATGAAGTCACATTTTTATATTGTGAATCTAGATAATATAGATGAGACTTTCAATAATATAATAAAAGATATAGATGAATGGAGATTAAAATGAGACTTTATTTAATTGGTATGATGGGTTCAGGTAAATCTACCCTAGGAAAAAGATTGGCTAATGAATTAGGATATAAATTTATTGATATGGATTTATATATAGAAGAAACATCACTTAAAACTATTGAAGAGATTTTCCATGATTATGGTGAGGCATGGTTTAGAGCATATGAAAAGAATACCTTAAAGGATTTTAAAAAGATGGATAATGTTGTTATCGCAACAGGTGGTGGCGTAATAAAGGATAAGTCTAATAAGGAATTAATGGATGGAAAGTGTATTTATTTAAGAGTACCTTCAGATATTTTACAAAAGAGATGTGATGAATCTTCTATTGTAAGACCTCTATTAAAGACTAAATCTATTGAAGAAATCTTTAATGAAAGAAAAGATTTGTATGATTATTTTAAGGATATTGAGGTATTAAATATCGATATCGAAGAGGCTTTAGATAATTTATTAAAGGAGCTTGAATAATATGAATATATTAGTAATCAATGGTCCTAATTTAAATATGCTAGGTAAAAGACCTAAGGAGCATTATGGCTCTTTAACATTAGATGAGATTAATAAGCTAATGGAGGAAAATAAGGCTTCTGATATGAATCTTGAATTTTTCCAATCTAATAGCGAGGGTGATATTGTGACTAAGATTCAAGAGGCTGTATTAGGAAGTGCTGATGCGATTATTATAAATCCAGGTGCTTATACTCATACATCTGTTGCTATCCATGACGCGCTTGAGATGTTTAATGGAGAAAAAATAGAGGTTCATTTATCTAATGTTGATGATAGAGAAGACTTTAGAAGAATAAATTTTGTTAGAAGTGTTTGTACAAAGACTTTTTCAGGTAAAAAAGAGGGAAGCTATCTAGAAGCTTTAGATTATTTGAAAAAGTAAATTAAATTTGATATAATATCTTACATAATTAGTAAAAAGGTGGAATTTATGGTTTCAAGTAATGATTTTAAAAATGGAATGACAATTTTATATGAAGGAAATTTATATAAAATTATGGAATTTATGCATGTTAAGCCTGGCAAGGGCGCAGCCTTTGTTAGAACAAAGCTTAGAAATTTAAGAAGTGGAGCTATTGTTGATATTACCTTCCAAAATGCTGAAAGGGTAACATTAGCTGATATTGTTAAATTTAAGAGCCAATATTTATATGATACAGGTGATGCTTTATGCTTTATGGATATGGAAACATATGAGCAAACTGAAATACCATATAATTTAGTTAGTGAAGAGCGTAAATTTTTAAGAGAAAACCAAGTTATTGAAATTGAAAAATATAATGATGAAATAATTGGTATAATCCTACCTGATAAGGTTACACTTCAAGTTGTTGAATGTGAGCCTGCGATTAAGGGTGATACAAAATCAGGTGGAGCTATGAAGGATGCTAAATTAGAAACTGGCTTAGTTGTTAAGGTGCCTTTATTTATTGAAAATGGTGAGGAAATTATTATTTCAACAATTGATGGCAAATATTCAAGTAGAGCCTAAATAATAGGAGTGTAGAGAATTGGAAGTACAATCGATCATACCTCTTTCGATAGGGGCAACTGGTGGAATTTTAATAGCAGTAATGGTAATGCTTGTAATCTTTTCGGCGTTTTTCTCTATGAGTGAAACTGCCTTTTCGTCAACTACAGATGCGAAATTAAGATTATTAATAGAAGAAAGAAAAAGTGGAGCTAAGAAGGCTTTACAGCTAGCTAACAGCTTTGATAAGACATTAATAACATTATTAATTGGTAATAATATTGTTAATGTTGCCTTATCAACTATTTCTGTATTGTTCTTTGCTTATTTAATAGAAAATGAAACTGTAGTTTCAGTTGTATCAACAGCTGTTATTACAATTACTATTTTAATTTTTGGTGAAATATTACCTAAGGTAATAGCTAAGCAGCACGCTGAGGCTATAGCAACTAAGGTAGCTTGGCCAGTTTATATTGTTATGCTAATATTAACACCATTAGTATATTTCTTCTTAGGTATTCAAAAATGCTTAACAAGAAAAGAAAGTGAAGCAGAAACTATTGATGAGGATGAGCTTGGTGTTTTAATTAATCAAATGGAGGATCAAGGCGAAATCGAGCATGATGAGGCAGAAACTATTAGAAACGTATTTGATTTAAATGACCGTTCAGTTTCTGATATTATGATTCCAAGAATTCAAATGGATGCAATCAACTATGAATCAACATTAGAAGAGGTTAAATCATTTATGATTGATAATCCATATTCTAGAATTCCTGTTTATAAAACTGATAAGGACCATATTATTGGTATTTTATATGAAAGAGACTTTTTTCCAGCATTAATAAAAAATCCTAAAATGAGCTGGAGAAAGGTTATTAAACCTGCCAAATTTGTGGCTGGTTCAATGAAGGTTGATGCCTTAATTGAGGAGCTACAAAGGGCTAAAACTCATATTGCGATTGTATCAGGTGAATACGGAGATGTATTAGGTCTTGTTACATTAGAAGATGCAATAGAGGAAATTGTAGGCGAAATCTATGATGAGCATGATATTCCAGGAGACAATGATTTAATTTTCCTAGAGGAAGAGGATGGAACTTATATTGTTGATGGTGAATGGTTCGTCGATGATTTATTTGATAAGCTTGGGATAGGAGATACTCCAGATGATGTTCCATCTAAGCTATCAGGCTGGATGTTTGCTAAATGTGAAAGTATTCCTGAGCCTGGATTTACATTTGATTATGTAGCTATTTATACTAAGCAAAATGAAGAAGAGGAATACGAGGATTTTGCTAAAGTAATTACATTTACAATTGATAAGGTTAAAAATAGAAGAATTGAGACTGTAAAGGTTGTAATTAGAGATGCGACTGAAGAGGAAATTGAGCAGCATCAAAAGAGAATGGAAGAAGAAAAATAATGTTTTTTGGCCATTTGATTTCATATATAGAAATCCGATGGTTTTTTATTATTTTGTCATTTATTATAAATATAATTTATGAAAATAATGTAAAAATAAAATCGAAACAAATATACAAGCGCTTTATTGAAAAGTTTGATAAGATAGGTTAAAATTAATATACTTGAATTAGTGCTGATAAAGTAATATTACTTTATCTAAAATTTTTAAGAAAAGGAGTGATTGGTATGATTTTTGATGACTTAGATGATCTAGATTCAGCCAAGACAAGAATTAAAGTAATTGGTGTTGGTGGAGCAGGAAAAAATGCTATCAATCACATGATTGAAAACCAGGTTATGGGTGTTGAATTTTACGCTGTAAATACTGATGCCCAGGACTTAAAAATTTGTAAGGTTGATCCAAAAAGAAAATTATTAATTGGTCGTACAACAACTCATGGCTTAGGTGCTGGTGCTAACCCTGAAATTGGTAGAGAGGCAGCTATAGAATCAGAGGATGATATCCATGAGATGATTGGTGATGCTCAAATGGTATTTATCACTTGTGGTATGGGTGGAGGTACTGGTACAGGTGCTGCTCCTATTATTGCTAAGGTTGCTAGAGAGCATAACTGCTTAACTGTTGGTATTTGTACAAAGCCATTTGCCTTTGAAGGTCCTACACGTATGGCTAACGCTGTAGCAGGCTTAGAAAATATGCGTGAATATGTAGATACATTAATCGTTGTTCCAAACCAAAGATTATTATCAATGGTAGCTCCTGGTACTTCTATATTAGAAGCATTTAGAGAAGCTGATAATGTACTTCGACAAGGTGTTAGTGGTATAGCAGAAATAATTCAATTACCATCATTAATTAATATCGATTTTGCTGATGTTCATACAGTTATGTCTAATAAGGGTACTGCCTTAATTGGTATTGGTGTTGCTAAGGGTCCAAATAGAGCAGTAGAGGCTGCTCGTAATGCGATTCATTCGCCATTGCTTGAGGTTACACTTGATGGTGCGACCGATGCCATTGTTAATATTTCGGCTTCACAGAATTTGTCATTAACTGAGGTTGATGCTGCGATTGATGAAATTAGAAATAATTCTGGTAAGGATGTTAATATCATTTTCGGTACTGCAATTAATACAGATTTAGATGATGAGCTTGTTGTTACAGTTGTAGCTACAGGATATGAAATGCGTGCTCAATCTAATGGCTTCATTGATATTAAGGATGCTATCTTCAGAAATATGAGTGACCAAAATATTTCATTTACTAAGGCTGAAAATAGAACTGATGATATTTTTGAAACTGAAAAGACTGAATCATCATACGAAAATGTTTCAGTTGAAAATACTCAAAGATTAGATGAAATCTTTGAAGAGGTTGATCCTAAGGCTCAAAAGAAGCTAAGACGTGATGAAAAGAAGCGTGAAAGACAGGAAAAGAAATTGAGCAAGAAGGGAATTGTTCAAGAAGAGGCTAAGCCACAAAGCCAAGGAAATATGCCATCTTGGCTACATAAGTAAAATTAGGGAGATGATTAAATCTCCCTTTATTTTATAAAAAGAAAAAGAAGAACGATATAATCGTTCCTCTAAATACGTCTTAATTCTACATGATGACGTCTTTTTAATGTTTTAAGCTTATGATGTCTTTCATAATTATATGTCTTAAGCTTAACTGAATAATTAGCCTGTAATTCAGCTAAATTCTTGAAGTATTCGCTTCTTAAAGCTAAATATTCCTCCCTATCAATAATCTTTTGTTTTTGAATGTTTTTGTTGATTTCCTTAGTATCCTTAGTTAATGTAATTTCCTGAAGTTTTATTTTTTCAGGTAATTCCTTAATATATTCATTCTTTTGTCTAATGAAATTCTTTAAGTCCTCATCCATTCTATTTATGCTTTGATTCATTTTACTAACTAATTGATCCTGAAGATTTCTAGATTCATTAGTATATCTAGCTATTGTTTCCTCATAATCTTTAACAATCATAGCTTGATTATCTCTTATAGCATATAATTCAGAATAGAACTGCTGTTCTATTTTTTCCTTTAATATTAATGAATTCTTAGATGTATAAGCTTGTTCATTTGTGAAATTTTTTTCAATAATAGCATAATAGTGATTTGTATTATTAATTTTCTTTTGAACATCATCTAGCTTATTATCATGTAATCTATTATCACTTTGGATTTTTTCTTTAATGATATTATATTCAGTATTTGCTTTTTCTAATAATCTATTCATATCATCATCAAATTTCGCTTTAGTGATCTTATCAGTTTTTTCAAAATTACTAACAGCATTTAATGAAAATTTATTCATTACTGTATAAAGCCTACCAAATAAATAATTATCATATGCTAATATCTCATCACGTCTTTCATTTAATAGCTTTTCGTATGTTGTAACAGAAACGTCATCGTCATTTATACCAAAAAGCTTAATCTTATTTTGGTTAGTTATATTGATGAAGCAATTAATGTAATCCTTTTTCATATTGAAATAAGAAATAGAACCATTAGATTGAATAGCTGAAATTTCGTTTTCCTTCTTTTCGTTTTCCTCACGAACACGTGCTATTTCAGCAGTTAAATCAGTTAATTTCTTATTTGTGTCATTTTGCTTACTAACTAGCTTATATAATTCAGATTCATTGTATTTTTGTTGCTTACGAAGCTCAGAAATACTCTTTTTAATAACAGGTCCAATTGATTGATTATTTGAAGGATTTCTTGACATAGAAATCTGATTTTTAATCGCAAATATTGCTTGATTCTTTAAATCTATTTCAATGCTTAAATTTCTTAGATCCTCCTCTAATCTATCCTTTTTACTATATAATTCTTCAAATATAGTATTATACTCAACCATTAATTCCTCGTAATTAGATTTATATTTAAAATCCTTTTCGAAGGAGAAGCGGCTTTCAATTAAATTAGCTATTATATTATGAAAATCATTAATTAAATCAACATAATATTCATATACTGATTTAAATACTGAATACATCAGTCCTCTTGTTACTGAAATGTATTCAGGTCTAAATACTATGCTATCAAAGAAGCTATCAATTAAATATGTAATTGAATGCTCAAGCTCCTTGATTAATGTAATGAATGTAGTTATTAATTTATTGATAGAAGTAAGCTCAAGCTTAAATCTTTCCTGTAATAGCTTATTAATTAGTACATCAGTATCATAAACAAGCTTTCTATCTAATTGCTCAATTTCCTTTTCCTGCTTTAAGGAAATATAATCAATTGTATTATTGTTTTCTAGAATTGTTTTATCTGCTAAAATATTATTTTGCTCAATTTTTAAATCAGATAATGCAGAAAATTTACTATTTTCCATATGTAATTTTCTTTTACTTAATTCTAGTATCTTTTTAGCATTTTCAACATTTTGATTATAATTTTTAGTATTGAATTCAGCTAATGTTTTACATTTTTCAATCTCTAATAGATTATTAATTGTTAGAAATTTAATGCATTTATCATGTCTTAGCTTTTCATAATTTGTAATTTTTTCTTGAATTTCAACTAATGTATTTAATTCAAGATTTGTTTTCTTTAATTCATTATTTAATCTTTGAATTTCTATTTGATGATCAGCATTTTCCTTTTCAAAAACAGAATCAGTTTTAATTGTTTTAATTGCATTATCAAGCTTTAGAATATTAGCATTGATATTGTAATTATTATTATGAATCTTTGTTTTGAAATTAAAGTCATTTTCATCAATATTATTTAATGCCTGGAAATATTTATTATCAGCATTTTCCTTTTCATTATTGATTTTTAAATCATAATTTCTATTGATATCTAATATATTCCTATCGAAATTATTTTTAGCAAGATTTCTTTTGTAATTCTTTTCTGTTTTAGTTAATTCGATTTTAGTTTTAGCTCTTTCAACATTTCTTTGCTGCTGATATGATTTTTGAAGCTTTAGGATTTTCTTATCTGAATCCTTAGAGGAATCATAAATATAATTTCTTATATTTTCTTCCTCCTCCTTATGATTTAGAAGAATATCAAATTGTAAATTCTTTTCTAGCTTTGCTTTTTCCTTTTGATAGCTATCCTTTATATTATTTCTTTGGGAATTCAATTTATCCATGTTCAAAACGAATTCCTTAGATGTTTGCTGAGCAGAGACTAATGATTCACGCTTTTTCATATCATGCTCGATTTTGTTTACGTTTTGGTCCTTAGAATAATCGATTCTTTCGGCAACTATCTTTTGATTTTTTTCGTTAACTAGATTTCTGATTCTTGCATTTAAATCAACTGTTTCAATATATTTTTGTTCCTTTTGGTTTGCTTGAATATCATTGAATTTATTGATATAGGAATCTAGCTCCTTGCTTTCCTTTAATATAGTTTTTCTATATTTGTTTTTAATATTTTCTGTACCTAAGGTATAATCATTTAATTCAGTATCAAATTTATTGTTTTCAATGTTTAATTGATTCTTTAGGTCATTATTAAAATAATTAACTGTCTCATTGTAGGCAACCTTTGAATTATCTAGCTGATAATCAAATCTTGAAATTGAGTTTTTATATTCGCTTTCGAATAGCTTAACATTATTATCGTTTTTATTTTTATTAAAGCTTACCTCAAGCTCAATTTCTGTTGTTTTCTTTCTGCGCTCTAAATTGATATCACTATTTTCTTGCTTCAATGCATCTATTTTGTTATATGTAAGATCATTAATTTTTTTGATGCATGTTTCATATTCAATATTTATTTGGTCTATTAATTTATTGTGATTTTCAAATAATAAATCAAATCTTTTTATATTTGTTTCATGTAATTTATTATATGAATCAATAGCCTTTTCAGCCTTTTGAGAATATGATTTTATTTCCTTTTCAAAGGTGATACCCATAGAAGGAGTAAATAATTCATTGTTATCGTCTTCAAATTTTTTTATTATATCAGTTAATTCTTTTTTGAATTTGCTTAAATCTTCATTAAAAGACATATTATTACCTCCTTCATTTTTTATTTCATTATACAATTTATAAAACTTTTAGTAAAGTAAATAACCCTTCCTTTAAGTAATTTATTACTTAATGGAGACTATTGCACTTTAATTTTAGTGCTTTCTATGGTAATATTATGATGGTGATTTTTATGTATGGATATATTAGTGGAATAGTTACAAAAATTACTCCTAAGAATATAATTGTTGAGAATAATGGAATAGGATATTTGATTATAGTACCTAACCCATATTTGTTTAAGCTTAATACTGAATATAAGGTATTTACTCATCAATATGTAAGAGAAGATATTTTAGATTTATATGGATTTGTTAGTGAAGAGGAAAAGGAATTATTCTTAAAGCTTATTTCTGTTTCAGGTATTGGCCCTAAGAGTGCCTTATCTATTTTAGCAACAGGTACTGTTAGTGAGATTACTAATGCAATTGAATCTAGAAATGATGTTTATTTAAAGAAATTCCCAGGTATTGGTGCTAAAGCATCACAGCAAATCATTTTAGATTTAGCTGGTAAATTATCTTATGTCCCTAATTCTAAGATCTTAGGTGGTGCTAATACATCTAAGCTTAATGATGTAATAGATGCACTATGTGCTTTAGGATATACAAAAAAGGAAGCAACTAAGGTAGTTGAGAAGCTTGATGCTTCATTAGATGAGGGAGCTTTAGTTAAGGAAGCATTAAAGAAGCTTGTTAAATAATTTTGAGGTGTAATGGTATGGAAAATAATAATGAAGAAAGAATTGTAGATCCAAATATTGAACCAAATGAGGAAGCCTCAGAGCTTTCTTTAAGACCTCAAAAGCTTAAGGAATATATTGGTCAAAAGGAAGCTAAGGAAATGCTTGATGTTTATATTAAGGCAGCCTTAAAAAGAAATGAATCCTTAGACCATGTTTTATTATATGGACCTCCAGGACTAGGAAAAACTACATTAGCTCAAATTATAGCAAATGAGCTTAATGTTAATTTAAAGGTAATTTCAGGACCTTCAATTGAAAGAAGCGGAGATTTAGCATCTGTTTTATCTACACTTGAGGCAGGCGATGTATTATTTATTGATGAAATACATAGATTACCTCGCTATGTAGAAGAGGTTTTATATAGCGCAATGGAGGATTATGTGCTTGATATTGTTGTTGGAAAGGAATCTCAAACAAGAACAATTAGAGTTGATTTACCTCCCTTTACATTAGTTGGTGCGACAACTAGATTTGGTGATTTATCAGCTCCTTTAAGAGATAGATTTGGAGTTGTTTTAAGATTAGAATATTATAGTGATGATGAATTAAAGGAAATTATCACAAGAACAGCTAAGGTTTATGATACTAAAATTGATTTAGAGGCAGTTAAGGAATTAGGTATGAGAAGTAGAGGTACTCCTCGTATTGCTAATAGATTATTTAGAAGAGTAAGAGACTTTGCTGATGTTAAAAATGATGGTGTTATTTCAATTTCAGTTTGTAAGGAAGCCTTAGGTAAGCTTGGAATTGATAATGATGGATTAGATTATACAGATTATAGATATTTAAGAGCAATTGTTGAAACTTTTAAAGGTGGTCCTGTTGGTGTTGAAAGCCTTGCGGCTACAATAAGCGAGGAGGTTTCAACTATTGAGGATGTATATGAGCCTTATTTATTACAGGAAGGCTATATTAAAAGAAGTAATCGTGGAAGAATTGCTACAGAAAAGGCTTATCAAAAGCTTGGTATAAAATATTATAAGGGGTTATTTTCATGATAAGAACAGAGGATTATAATTATAATTTACCAGAAGAGCTTATTGCGCAAACTCCTCTTAAGGTAAGAAGTGAATCTAGATTAATGGTTCTAGATAAGGAAAATAAAACATATGAGGATAAGAAATTTAGTGATATTTTAGATTATATTACTGAAAATGATGTTTTAGTTTTAAATGATACAAAGGTTATTCCAGCTAGACTTTATGGAGTAAAGGAGGAAACTAATGCCGCTATTGAATTGCTTCTATTAAAGGATTTAGGAGAAAATAGATGGCAAACATTAGCTAGACCTCAAAGAAGAGTTAAAATAGGAAGTATTATTAGCTTTGGTGATGGAATGCTTAAGGCTAAATGTGTTAAGCTTTTAGAACAGGGTGTATGTGAATTTGAGCTTATTTATGATGGAATTTTAGTTGAAATTTTAGATAAGCTAGGTGAAATGCCACTTCCACCTTATATCCATGAAAAGCTTATGGATAAATCTAGATATCAAACTGTTTATGCTAAAAATCCAGGCTCTGCCGCAGCACCTACTGCAGGTCTTCATTTTACTAAAGAATTATTAAAGAAAATAGAAGAAAAGGGTGCGTCTATAGTCTATGTAACATTACATGTTGGTCTTGGTACATTTAGACCTGTAGATGAGGAGGATGCTTCACTTCATAAGATGCATACTGAATATTATGAGGTTTCAAAGGAAGCCGCAGAGAAATTAAATAAAGCTAAAAAGGAAGGCAAGAGAATTATTTCTGTTGGTACTACATCAACAAGAACATTAGAATCAAATTATAAGGAGGGTGTTGGATTTAGAGAGGCCTGTGAGGATACGTCTATATTTATTTATCCGGGCTATAAATTTAAAGCGATTGATGCTTTAATTACTAATTTCCATTTACCTAAATCTACTTTAATTATGCTAGTATCAGCACTAGCTGGTAGAGAATTTATATTAGAGGCCTATAATCACGCAGTAGAAGAAAAATATCGTTTCTTCTCATTTGGTGATGCGATGTTTATAAAATAAGGAGGAAAAATTTATGAATGCTAAGGAATTATTAAATGATGAAAATCCAGTTGTAGAAATTGATGTAACAGGATTTGGAAAAATTGAGGTTCAATTATTTCCAAGTGTTGCTCCTATTACTGTAGATAATTTTTTAAATTTAGTTGATGAAAAATTTTATGATGGAATTATTTTCCATAGAATCATTAAGGGCTTTATGATTCAAGGAGGAGACCCTAAGGGCTTAGGTATTGGTGGTTCAAGCAAGAAGATTAAGGGTGAATTTAGAGCTAATGGTGTTAAGAATGATTTATTACATACTAAGGGTGTAATCTCTATGGCAAGAGCTATGGACCCAAATAGTGCATCAAGCCAATTCTTTATTATGCATGAGGATGCACCTCATCTAGATGGCTCTTATGCAGCATTTGGTGTTGTAACTTCTGGTATTGATGTTGTTGATAAGATTGCGAATACTAAGACTGATTACAATGATAGACCATTAAACAAGGTTGTAATGGAATCTATTAGGAGGATTAAATAATGCAAGCACCTGTTTGGTATGAGCTTAAGCATGTTTGTAAGCAAACTGGTGCGAGATATGGAATCTTACATACCCCTCATGGTGACTTTGAAACTCCTATCTTTATGCCTGTTGGAACTAAGGCTAATGTAAAAACTTTAATTCCAAGTGAGGTAAGAGAGGTTTCTGATGGATTAATTTTAGGTAATACCTATCATCTATGGCTTCAGCCAGGTGATAAGCTAATTCATGAATTTGGTGGAATTAGAGGATTCATGAAATGGGATGGTGCCCTACTTACTGATAGTGGAGGCTTCCAGGTGTTTTCTTTATCTAAGATTAGAAAGATAACAGAAGAGGGAGTAGAATTCCGCCATCATAAATCTGGTGAAAAGCTATTTTTATCTCCTGAGGAATCTATTCATATTCAGAATAATTTAGGTGCTGATATCATTATGTCATTTGATGAATGCCCACCATTTGATTCAGATCCTAAATATTTAAAGGATTCAGTTGATAGAACTATTAGATGGGCTAAAAGAGGTAAGGATGCTCATCAAAATCCTGATACTCAGGCTTTATTTGGAATCGTTCAGGGTGCTGGTAATAAGGAATTAAGAAAATATTGCTTAGAAAAGCTTATGGAAATAGATTTCCCTGGCTATTCAATTGGTGGCTTATCAGTTGGAGAATCTAAGGAAGAAATGTATGAAATGCTTGAATATTTAAAAACTATTATGCCAGCTGATAAGCCTAGATATTTAATGGGCGTAGGCTCACCTGATGATTTAATAGTTGGCTCTATGAATGGTATTGATATGTTTGACTGTGTATTACCATCAAGAAATGCTCGCCATGGTACAGCATTCACTTCATATGGTAAGGTTCAGGTTAAAAATCAAAGATATGTAAATATGAAGGAACCATTAGATAAGGAATGTAATTGCTTCGTATGTAAAACATATAGCGCAGCCTATTTAAATCATTTAGTAAAGAGTGAGGAAATTTTAGGTATGAGATTGATTACATACCATAATTTATATTTCCTAAAGAATTTGATGCATGATATAAGAGAAGCTATTAAAAACGATAGATTATTAGATTTTAAAAACGAATTTTTCAAAAAATTTGGATATATTAAATAATTACAAATAATTTTTGTTTAAAATAAAATTTAATTGTGATACAATAGGGGCGACATTTTTATTTAAGGAGATGTGCTCTTTATGACAATAGAAGAAATGCTAAAATTTTTAGGAGTTCGTACTCAAAGTAGAGAATCAATCGATTTATGCTATCAAATGGATTTAGCAGCATTTTCAATGATGCCAGTTGAATCTAGAGGAGATATGCAAATCTATGAAGACGTATATAAGAACCTATTAGATGAGCTTGGATACCAAAAGCTTGATTTAAATACAAAGAAAAAGGTACTAGATGTTTTATCTAATTATTCATTTGAAGAAATAGATAGAGATTATAGAGATTTATATTTCACAGGCCTTGAAAGAGTATTATTAAGACATAATCATTATGAAATGGTTGGATTCCAGCGTATTGCAGGAAGTGATCATGATGGTATTGCTAAAGACGCTTATTTATATGAATTAAGAGGCGATTATGCTAAGGCTATGCAATATTATAATATGATTGGTGAAACTGAGCGCTATGATGCTTGCTTAGAAAAATCAACAAAATAAGATATTGTATTTTAAGAAATTGGTAAAATTGCCAATTTCTTTTTTTAAAATAAAATTTATATGTTATACTAGATTTAGTTGGGGGAAAAGGAGATAAAAATATGTTTAAGGAATGGCCAAAGGTAGTACAGGATATAAATACTAATAGAAATAAAGAAAATATTGAAAAAGCAGAAAAGCTAATAAAAAAATATAGAAGGAGAGGCCGTGTATTAAAAATCTTGGGTATTTTAGGTATAATAGCGGCAGTAGCTTCATTTATTACTTTTTCAATTGTACAATTTGATTACAATTTTATTATTGTTATTGTCTCAGGCTTTTTAGTTCCGGTTTTTGCTTTTTTTATTGGTGTTGGATTTACTTATTCTGGAATTGCTAATAGAGTAAGAATGTTATTGGATCAACCACCTTTATTTCAAGGTATTAACAATAACAAATGTCCTAATTGTGGAGATATTATAAAATTAGGAGAGGTATTTTGTTCTAAGTGTGGAAAAAAATTAGAAAAGATATGTCCTAAATGCGGATATTCAAATGATTTATCAAATAATTTCTGTGAAAAATGCGGAGAAACATTTTATAATTAATCTTTTATATTAGATATTTAAAGCGGAGTTAATCCGCTTTTTAATTTGTTTAAAAATAAGAACATACAATTATTAACATACAATATTATTCTGTAATAGTTTTTTCAAAAAAACGGAAAAATCAACAAATTGTTGGTTTAAATGTTAGCGCTTTTGATATAAAATAGTTTATAAAGGGGTATGGTGAAAAAATATGATTGAAACAAAAGAAGTGAAAATAACAAGATTTTCAGAAGATGGAAAAAAAGACTCTTTAAAATACGTTGATGACTTATTAGCATTTGGATGGCAAAAAACTCAAATGGCTACAAGACGCGAGGGTAGAACAGAAAATGATTATCAAATTTTAGCTCGTGAAACTACTATTTCTCATTATGAAGAATATGTAAAATTAGAAGCTGATTATGAAAAATTTAGAAGCAAGAAGAAGGTTTATTATTCTATTGAGTTTGAAACACTTTTATTGCTTTTAGTTATATTAATAATTCCAGGAATAATATATCTTATTTACAAGAGCACAGAAAAGTCAGATATTGAAAAAAATAATAGATTCTGTGAGCAGGAAATGAGAAAAATAATAGATGAAGCTAAAAACTTAAAATAAGGAGAAGAAAATGAAAAAGAAATTATTTTTAAGTTTAATATTAAGTGCTTCTGCACTTTTAGCACTATCTTCATGTGGAGAGGAGGCAAAGCCTCAGGATAGTGGAACTACAGAACAAACTGGTGAAAATAATGGGAAAACACCAGATTCTGGAACTACACCAGTAGTTAATGATGAATCACAGCAATTAGCATCTAATAAGAAGAATGCAATCGATAAATTAGATGAAATAGTTAATCCTGTAATTGCTAAAATTACAAATGATGAATTAAAGGCAAAAGTTCAGGAATTTTATAATACTGAAAAGCAATATATTAATGGAATTACAGATTTAGCAACAGCTAAGGAAGCAGCTAATAAAGTAGTTGTGGATACTGGTGCCTTTGTTAAGGATACATTAAAACCGTTAGCTGTGGAAAAACTAAATGCAATTGTTAACCCACTAATTGCCGCAATTCCAGATGATGATTTAAAAGCATCAGTTCAATCATTTTATGATACTGAAATGGGAAAGGTTTCATCTATTGAATCATTAGAGTCAGTTGCAACAACATATAATGAAATATTAGATGATACAAAAGCATTTATAAAGACTGAAACAGCTAAAGTTGTAGTAGCTTTAAAGAATAAGGCTTTAGAAAAACTAGATCCTTATGTTACAGCTTTAATTCAAAAGATTCCTTTTGATACATTAAAGACTGATACAGAAGCATTCTATACTGAAGAAAAGAAAAAATTAGAAGCAGTTGATACTATTGAAGGTGTTGAACCTTGCTATGAGGAAATCAAGGCCGATTTAGAAACTTATGTGTTAACAGAAGCTAAGAAAATTGCTATTGAAGAATTAGATGCTGTTGTAGATGCTGGCTTAGAAAAGCTTCCTAATGAAACAATTAAAGCGGATTTAGAAGACTTTGCCGATACTGAAATTGAAAAATTAAATGCAATTGAAAAGATAGAAGATGTCTCAACAACATTAACTACAGTTTTAAAGGAAACTGCGGAACATATTAAATCATTATTAGTTAGTACTGTAAAAGATTATTTAACAAGATTAACTCAAGTTGAAACAGCAACTGCTTATGACTACTTACCAGAAGCTATGGTACCATCATATCAAGCAAATAAACTTAAAAATGCTAATTTAAATTATGATTTCACATCATTTGTTAACGTTTCAGATATTAATCATGAGGGATATGGCGAACAATGGCAAATGGTAGTTGAAAACATTAATCAATCAATTACTATGGCTAAGGTATTTAATGTGGCTCAAACTGCATTAAGTGCTGCAGGAAATGCAGTTGATATTTATATTACTAACTCATATGCTGATGAAATGGAATATGAATTTAGTGGTAATGGATATAGTGGTGTATTTAAATTCAAAGATGGTAAATTAGTATTTAATATTAATATTACATCATCAGTTACAGTTCCTGCTGTTGGAACAGTACAACCAATTGTTAAGATGGAATATGATTTAGCTAATGATGCTAAGGGTATGTTCATATCATTAGGTGATGCATATAAGATTAAGTATGTTGTTAGACCAGATGCATATGAAATGGCAACTACATATGGTGTTACAGTTGCAGGTCATAATGGCTCAAGATCATCTTATTTATCTGTATCTAAAACTAAAGATGCGACAACAAATAAAGAAAAGACTACTGGTCATATTTATGAATATACAACATTAGATGGCTCTGATAAGATTAAAGCTTGTGCTGATTTCTATGTTGAAGATGGATATGTATCAGTTGTTGGCAATAAGGCTTCTGGTATGGTTGGATTTGATGGATATGTAAATGAATTGTATAAGGCTTCAGAAGGTAGATTATTAGGATATGAAGTAAAAGAAGAAAAGACTATATCTGGAGTTAAAGGAACTTATAATACATTATGGTTCAATCTATGGGACATTTCAGGCATTAATTCAATTAAAGTTACTGATAAAACTGATGGTAATCAATCATCAAGAAGTACAGTAGATGTATATTTAAATGGTTCATCTTCATTATTTGTTCCTACATATAATAAGAAGGCGTTTGTTAAAACAAGTAGAAAATATGATATTGAATATCGTTCAAGATTCTATTACACATATGATTCTGTGAATCAAAAATATGTTGCTAATGAAGTTAAAGTCCCAATGATGTTTATTCAAGAAGATAATAGTATTGATTCTAATTTCACAGATTATCCAAATAATATGTTAGATGATAACGGTATTACTTCATCAGTTATAATGAATCAAAATGATTTAAATAAAGTATTAGCTGATTATGATAGCTATATTCCTATATTTAAAGAAAATAAGGATTCAATGAGCTCAGATGCTATAGTTAATTATTTAAATCAATACGAGAATTAAATTAAAAATAGTAAAGGCCACTTATGTGGTCTTTTCTAAAGAAAATAAAAAAATATAAAAAACTATGTTTTTTACTAGAAAAAGCCTTACTTACGGTTTTGTTTACTAAATTCAACTTTTTGTTTATTTACAATTTGTTGAGTTGTACCATATAATGAAAGTGTCTCAAGGGAGGATACGAGGATGTCGTTAGGATCAAAAATTAAAGAATTAAGAAATTCAAATGGAATGACACAAAAGGAGTTATCAGAACAATTAAACGTTACTGCTCAGGCAGTATCTAGATGGGAATCAGATGAAGTAGAACCATCAGTTGCTACTATTAAGCAAATGGCTACTATATTTAATGTTTCTACAGATGAGCTTTTAGGAAATGAAACAGAACCAAAGGTTGTAGAGGTTGAAAAGATAGTAGAAAAGCCTATAGTAGTTGAAAAGCCATTAGTAATTGAAAAGGATGTAGTAGTAGAAAAGCCAGTTACTAATCGTCAGGCAATAGGTGTTTGTGATTATTGTAAAAAGCCTATTTATGATGATGATAATTATCATTCAGGTACTCATTCAGGAAGAGGATACCATCATGATTATTTAATTCATGTTGAATGTGAAAAAACAAAGGCTGAAATATATAAAAAGGAACAGGCAGAGAAAAATAGGAATAGATTATTCTTATCAATCTTCTTAGGCTTATTAGCATTTGGTGTTGCTTTTGGTATATTCTCATTTATGGCATTACATTCAAATACACCTGGTTCTTATTTTGGAATGGGAGCTGCATTTGGCTTTGCAATGTTTACTATGGTTTCATGCTTCCTATTAGATAATAATTTTGTGTTTGATCTATTCTGTGATATTGCAGGATGGAGTGTTAGATTCCCTGGAATTATTTTCACAGCTGATTTGGATGGATTAAAATTCTTAATTATTATGAAATTATTATTTGCTGTAATTGGTGTAATAATTTCAATATTAGCATTTATATTTGCATTACTATTATCTGGATTATTATCAATATTTGTATATCCATTTGCATTATATAAAAACATTAAAAATAAGGATTAATAATTTCAATTATTTAATTATGAGAACACCTTGGGTGTTCTTTTTTTAAAACTTATTATTTCTTCTTAGCATTAAATTCATGCTAAAATTAAAATAGGGTTTGAAAAAAAGGATAATAGAAAGATGAAAAAATTATTACCGCTAGTATTATCAGTTTGATGCTTATTTTTAGCAGGCTGTAGCGATTCAAATGAAGGAGAAAATAAAAAACCTATAGAAATGAAACAATTTCAATGGTATATAGTGAAGTATCCAATAAGCTATCTAATGATAGGATTGAATTATCAAGCAATAAGGAAAATTTAAATGGATTAAATAGTATTTCACTTAGTGAGGATTTTGTTGAAGAAACAGACTTAAATAATGTTCAGGGAACTAGATGCTTCATTTATTTTAATTCATTATTATACAAAAGAGAAAATTTCCCATCTTCAGGTTCGATTGCAAAATATACTTGTGAAAGTGAGTTTGATAATGCACATTATGATATGTGTTCATTATCAACATTAGACAGATCTAAAAATAATATTTCATTACAAATATATGGTTCTAAAAATAATAGTGATGTATTTTATGTACAATTAGATGTAAACTATGATTTTCAAAAAGAAGATATAATTGAATTTGATTTATATGCGGCTCTAGTTTATCAATATAACTAAAAAATATTGCTTAAATAAAAAAATATGATTATAATAAAGATAGAGGAAGCCAGTTGAAAACAGGCTACTCTAGCGTATATTGTTTAGCTATGAGAGCGCCGTTTGCAGACGGTGTTTTCTTTTGCTTTCATAGTCATATCTAAGAAAGATTATTTCTTTCTTTTTTTATTAAATTTTACTTTTTATCTTTTTGATATTATCAAAGTGATAAAAACATATTGACTATATATTCTAATAGTATTAGAATAGTTAAAAATGGAGGAATTAACTATGTTAAAAGAATATGGCTATGTAAGAGTAGGTGCGGCAGTTAATGAGATACATCTATGCGATGTAGATTATAATGTCACTGAAATTATAAGATTAGTAAAAGAGGCAGACTCTAAGGGAGTAGAAATATTAACATTTCCTGAATTATCTATTGTTGGATATACAGCTCAGGATATGTTTTTAAATTCTGATTTATATAATGGATGTATAAAGGGATTAAATGCTTTAAAGGAATTTAGTAAGGAAACTAAAACAATATTTATTGTAGGTTCACCTATTAAAATAAATAATTCCTTATATAATTGTGCTATTTCATTTTATAATGGTCATATTATTGGTATTACTCCAAAGACATATATTCCAAATTATAATGAATTTTATGAGGCTAGATATTTTAAAAGTGCAAATGAATTAAAGACTAATTCTATTTCGCTTTTAGGAGAAGATGTATTAGTTTCTAATAGACTATTATATAAATGTGATAATTATGATATCACATATGCAATTGATGTATGTGAGGATTTATGGATGGCTAATGCTCCATCAAATTTCACATCATTAATGGGTGCTAATATCATATTTAATTTATCATCATCTAATGAAACTGTAGGTAAGGTTTCATATAGAAGAAATCTAGTTAGGATGCAAGCATCTAAGACATTAGCTGCATATATTTATGCATCTAGTGGCTTAAGTGAATCTACAAGTGATATTTTATTTTCAGGTCATGCAATGATTGCTGAGCCTGATGGAACATTTATTGAAAATGAAAGATTTAAATTTGAATCTAGCTTAATAATTCAGGATATAGATGTAGCTAAGATTACAAGTGATAGATTAAAGGAAAGAAGCTATGAGACTGTAGGCTTTGATAATGAAATTAATCTAGCTCATTTTAGCTTAGTAAAGAGAAATAATGAATTATTAAGAGAATATACTAAAAAGCCATTCCTAGCTCATACTAAGGAGGGCTTAGAGGAAATATTAAATATTCAAGCATATGCATTAGCTAAAAGAGTTAAGCATTTAGGTAATTCTAAGATGGTAATTGGAATTTCAGGTGGTGCTGATTCAACATTAGCATTCTTAGTATGTATGAAGGTTACTAAAATATTAAATTTACAAAAGACTAATGTTATTGCGATTACAATGCCTGGCTTTGGTACATCAGGTAGAACATATAATAATTCAGTAACACTAATTAAGGCCTATGGTGCTGACTTTAGAGAAATTTCTATTAAGGATGCTTGTATACAGCATTTTAAGGATATTAATCATAAGGATGGGGTTTATGATATAACATATGAGAATGTTCAGGCTAGAGAAAGAACTCAAATCCTATTTGATGTTGCTAACCAAGAAAATGGTATTGTTGTTGGTACTGGAGATATGAGTGAGCTTGCCTTAGGCTGGGCAACCTATAATGGAGATCATATGTCAAATTATGGTGTTAATTGTTCTATTCCTAAGACATTAGTTACTACACTAATTGCTCATATTAGAGATCAAGAGGATGGAGTTATTAAAGAGACTCTAACTGATATTTTAAATACTCCAATTTCTCCTGAATTATTACCATTAGATAGTGATGGTAATATAGCTCAGGCAACCGAAAAGAGTGTTGGTCCTTATATTTTAAATGACTTTTTCCTATATCATTTCCTAAGATATGGTGCTTCATTAAAGAAAATTTATTTTCTAGCATGTCGTACATTTAAGGATGATTATAAGGATGAAGAAATAAAAGCAACCCTAAAGGTTTTTGTAAGAAGATTCTTTACTCAGCAATTTAAGCGTAACTGTGTACCGGATGGTATTAAGGTAGGTAGTGTTGCTGTATCACCTAGAGGTGATTTAAGAATGAGCTCTGATACCTTTAATAATATGTATTTAAAGGAGCTAGAGAAGCTATGAAAATAGGTGTATATGGAGGTTCTTTTAATCCATGTCACCTTGCTCATAAAAGATTAGTAGAGGAATTATTAAATAGAAATATATTTGATAGAATAGTTATTATACCTACAGGTAATTACTATAATAAAAGTAATTTATTAAAGGGCGAATATAGAATAACTATGCTTGAATTAATGTTTAAGGGAAATGATAGAGTAATCATTTCTGATTATGAATTCAAGAATAATCTTATTTCTACATATAGAAGCTTAGATTATTTAGCTAATATGTATAAAGGAGATAAATTATATTTCATTTTAGGTTCTGATAATTTAAAAAGCTTTAGTACATGGAAAAGATATGAATATATCCTGAATCAATATAATCTATTAGTTATTAATAGAGATAATATTGATTGTAAGGAAGAATTAGAAAAATATTCTAAATATAAGGGTGAGCTAGAATTTATGGATATTAATTTAGGAGGCATTAATTCTAGTAAAATAAGGAAAATGCTAGAGGATAATGATCCTAAGGCTAAAGAATATTTAGATTCTAATGTTTATGATTATATTTTGAAAAAGGGATTTTATTCAAAGAATTTTGTTGATGTAGATTATTCAAATATGACTGATGAGGAATTCTTAAAATCCTATAATGATAATGATTATGAAAAGATGAGTATTACAACAGATATTACATTATTTTCTGTTAGTGATATTTCTAAATCTAATTATAGAAAAACTAATAAAAAGGCATTTAGTGTTTTATTAATAAAAAGAACTACTCCTCCATTTAAGGGAAAGTGGTGCTTGCCTGGTGGCTTTTTATCATTAGATGAAACATTGATTGATTGTGCTAAAAGAGTATTATTCTTTGATGCAAATCTAGATGATATTTATCTTGAGCAGCTATATACATTTTCTGATATAGATAGAGATGTTAGAGGTAGGGTTTTATCATGTAGCTATTTAGGTCTTGTTGATAAGGCTAAGGTTGAGGGCAATTTAAATCCTAATGCTAGATTCTTTAATATTTCATTAAATGAAAATAATGATGATATTGAAATTATATTTAAGAATGAGGATGAGGAATTTAAATGTGTTGTTTCTAAGGTTATAGATGATTATGGATTAGAATCATATAAGGAAAAGGAAAATGATTATTTAGCTTTTGATAATTTAGAGGTTATAATGACCTCTATAAAGAGATTACAAAGCAAAATTAATTATACAGATATTGTATTTCATATGATGCCTAATAAATTCACTTTAAAGGAATTACAATTAGTATATGAGGCAATATTAGATAAGAAGCTATTAGATCCTGTATTTAGAAGAAGCATTAGTGATTTAGTAGTTAAAACAGATGAGGTTAAGCAGGATGGTGGTCATAGACCAGCTATGCTTTATACTAGGAGGTATCAAGATGACAAAGGAAGAAATGATTAAGGAAATCGAAAGATTAAAGAAGGAAAAGAATGCGATTATTTTGGCTCATTATTATCAAAATGGTGAGATTCAGGATATCGCTGATTATTTAGGAGATTCATATAATTTATCAGTTATTGCTAAAAATTCTGATGCTAAAATTATTGTATTCTGTGGTGTTTTATTTATGGGTGAAACAGCAAAGATTTTATCTCCAGAGAAGAAGGTTTTAATGCCTCATAAGTATTTACCATGCTACATGGCAAATTTAATTAATGCGAAGGCATTAAAAAAATATAAGGAGGAAAATCCTGATAGAGTAATTATTTCTTATGTTAATACCTATGCTGATGTTAAAGCATTATCTGATTGTACTGTTACATCATCTAATGCGCTTAAGATTTTAGAGCATTATAAGGATAAAAAGATTTTGTATTGCCCTGATAAGAATTTGGGTAATTATGCCTCTAAAGAATATGGATATGATATCGATTTATGGGATGGCTGCTGCCAAATTCATGATAGATTAACTGTTGATGATGTTAAAAAAGCAAAGAGTGAGCATCCTAATGCATTATTCTGTGTTCACCCTGAGGCCCCTTATGAATTAACTCAAATGGCAGATTATGCTGGTTCAACTAAGGGTATAATTGAATATTGCACTAAATCGGATAAGGATGAATTTATTATTGGTACTGAAATGGGTATTCTACATGAATTAGAAAAGAGAAACCCTAATAAGAAATTCTATTTATTAAGCAAGGGCTTATTATGTAAATCAATGAAGCTTATTTCCTTAGAGGATGTTTATAAATGTCTTTTAAATGAGGAATATGAGGTTACAATTGATAAGGATACTATGGATAAGGCTAGAGTTGCTTTAGATAAGATGCTAGAGCTTAGCAAGTAAAGGAGAAACTTATGAAAAAGGATGAATTTGATGTCGTTATATTAGGTGCTGGTCTTGCAGGTATGTATACTGCAATGAATATTAATCCTAAATATAAGATTGGTATGTTTGCTAAAGATAAAATTGATAGGGGGTCTTCTAATTTAGCTCAGGGTGGTATCGCTGCTGAAATTGATTTTAATCCAGAAAAGATAGAGGAGCATTATGAGGATACATTAAGAGCTGGTTCTTATATTAATGATAAGGAAGCAACTAGAATATTAGTTAATGAGGCTGGAGAAAATATTAAGAATTTAATTAATATTGGCGTTAATTTCGATAGAAATGAAAATGGTGAATTAGTTAAGACATTAGAGGGCGGTCATAGATCTAGAAGAATATTACATGCTGGTGGTGATGCTACAGGTGCTCGTGTAATGGAGGATTTAAGAGAAGCCTTAAAGAGAAGAACTAATATTTCTGTTTTTGAGGATTGGATGGCATTTAGCATTATTAAAGAAAATAATAAGGCTGTTGGTGTTATTGTCATTAATCAGGAAAATGAGCCTGTTGCTATATTCTCAAATAAGATTGTTGTCGCAACTGGTGGTTGTGGTGGTATTTATAAAAATTCTACTAACGAAAAATTTGCGATGGGCGATGGTATTGCTTTAGCTTATAGGGCAGGTGTTGATATTAAAAATATGGAATTTGTACAATTCCATCCAACAGGTCTTTATGAAGAGGATAAGACAGGCCAAAGATTTTTAATTAGTGAGGCAGTTCGTGGTGAGGGTGCTATATTAAAGAACATCGAAGGCGAACGCTTCATGGCTAAATATGATAAGGAAAGAATGGAGCTTGCCCCAAGAGATGTTGTTTCCCAATCTATTTATAGAGAAATGTTTGATACATGGAGTGACCATGTTTATTTAGATATTACTCATAAGAGTAAGGAATTTTTAATGAAGAGATTCCCAACAATTTATAATAAATGCTTGTCAATTGGTGTTGATATGTCTAAGGATTATATTCCTGTTGCCCCAATTGAGCATTTCTTATGTGGTGGTATTAATGTTGATGTTAATGGACATACATCCCTATCAAATCTATATGCTGTTGGAGAATGTGCAAATACAGGAGTTCATGGTGCGAATAGATTAGCATCTAATTCGCTTTTAGAGTGCTTAGTATTTGGTAAAAGAATTGCTGATGATATTAATAAGGCAAATGATATAAATCCTAAGAGCTCTAATGTTCCTGATTTACCTTATAAGTTTAAAAAATATAATTTCAAGTCAATTAGAGTTGAGGTTAGACAATTGATGGATAAATATGTATCAATTGTTAGAACTCCAGATGGACTTGAAATTGCTAAAAATATTATTGAGACACATTACAATAATTTATTAAAGATTCATGTGATGAGTAGATATTATTTTGAAACATTAAATATGGTTACATGTGCTCTTTTAATTATTAATGCAGCACTTGCTCGTCATGATTCAATTGGTTCTCATTTTAGAATCAATTACAACATGGATTTAATGGTTGTAGATAGAATAATTAAGAATGCCTTAAAGGAGGATATGCCAACAGGAGATATTACAACAGATAATATCTTTAAGGATGGTGATAAATCTCATGCTAAATTTATAGCTAAGGATACTGGTATTATATCAGGCTTAGAGGTTGTAAAGAGAGTATTTGAAATAGTTGGTGGAGAATTTGAAATTAAATTCAATTTCAAGGATGGCGATAAGGTAAATAAATTTGATGTTATTGCTGAAATTGAAGGTGAAACAAAGACTATTTTAAAGGGAGAAAGGGTTGCCTTAAATTTGATGCAAAGAATGTCAGGTATTGCGACTGTAACAAATATGTATGTTAAGGAAACAGTTGGTAATACTAAGATATTAGATACTAGAAAGACTACTCCAAATCTAAGATATTTAGAGAAGCTTGCTGTTAAGCATGGTGGAGGTACTAACCATAGATTCTCACTTTCTGATATGGTAATGCTTAAGGATAACCATATTGATGCCGCAGGAGGCATTACAAAGGCCGTAGAATTGATTAAGTCTAAGGTCCCTTCAAATATTAAGGTTGAGGTTGAGGTTGAGAATTTAGACCAATTTAAGGAGGCCTTAAATACAGAGGCTGACATTATTATGCTTGATAATATGACAACAGCTTTAATGGCTGAATGTGTTAAGCTTAATAATGGTAAGAAGAAGCTTGAGGCTTCAGGCAATATGACATTAGATAGAATTAAAGAGGTATCATCAATCGGTGTTGATTATATTTCTGTTGGAGCTTTAACTCATTCTGTAAAGGCCTTTGATATTAGCCTAAAATTCCATGATATAGAAAATAAATAATAATGATAAAATGCTCATTCAAATATGGGCATTTTATGCTATAATTTATATGCTTTAGGAGATTTAAAATGATATATGTTACTAAATTAGATGAAAATGTTAATAAGGAATTAAATAGAAAAAATATGCTATCATGGCTAATTGTTTTATTAATTGGTATTGGCGTTACAGCATTTGGTGTTATAGCTACATTATTTAGTCTTTTAGAAAGCTTTTATTGCTCATTAATGATGGTTATTGGCATGCTATTTATTACGTTTTCTTTAATATGTATAATCATTATTTTAAAAATGGGAAAAGAACAAAAGAATTCTAATATTGAATTAGTATATGATTTTTTAAAAAAATATGTCATTTTAAAGAGAATGGAAAATGGAACAGAAATAGAAAGTGAAAAAATATATTATAAATATATTATTAAAACTAGAAAGACTAAGAATTATATTTATATTTATAGATCAGATAAAACAGTTATTCCATTTTGTACAAGGGCTGTAAATTTAGAGGATTTAAAAACAATTGAAAATTATTTTTCAACTTGTAATGATTAATCATTAATTTCTTGAATAATACCATTAATAATGGTAAAATTTATTTAGTATTTTATAAGAATTAGAGGTTTTAAAAATGGCACAAGAGGTTACAATTAAAGCATTTGAAAAAAATGCTCAAAGAGCTAATAGAAATGGTTTAGCTAGAAGCTATAATACTATGCTTGATAATTATAAGGAATATGTTCCTTATCCACCTTTATCATCAACATCAAAGCTAATGTTTGAGGTTACTGTTGATAAGGATTATACTGATCAATTAATTGAGTTAATTAAGAATGAGGGATTTCCTTTCTTTGGTTCAGTAAATTATTTTTATACTGAAGAATTTATCAATCAATATAACAAAGCTCCCAATAGATTTAATGTTGATCCTAAGATGATTGAAGCATTATCTAAGGATTTAGTTAATCTAAAGAAGGAAGCTATGGAAAATGCTTCTAAGGAAGCTCCAAATGATGATAGAGTATTCTATTTCATGCCATATGCAGAGGGTATTTCTACATTATATGAATTTATTAAGGCTAAGAAGGATTTATTCTTAAAGTTCGCTAAGGATAATGATATTACAATCATGATTAAAATCATTGGCTTCAATAGTCAAATATCTGGCTTCTTAGGATTTAATTTCTTTGACGCTGATAAGAAGGATGAAGAGGTTGTTATTGATTATGCATCTAGAATTACTGTAGGTGTTAATTTCAAGGATAGAACTGCTGTATATGTAGCTGCTTTATATTTAAATGGTATTGGTGAAACTGAAGAGGAATTATATGATTCTGAGGTTAATACTCATATCGTTACTGAAAAAGCAGTAAATGCCTAAGAATAAAAATTCATAAATAATTGCATAGAAAAAAATATCAAAATTAAAAGCTTATCGATTGATAAGCTTTTTTAATGCTATTTACTTTTCTTATTTTGTAATATATTTAATAAAATAAATATACCAATAAAAATAAAAACTGAAATAATCATTACTAAGTATTTAGCACCCTCTGATACTAAATTATCGAAAAAATAATATCTTGCGTCTATAGATTCACTAATTCCATTTATAAGGCTTTCGCTAGCTCCTATTTTCTCTATTTCCTTTAATGAGCCTTGAATCATATGCTCCTTAATTAGACTTGTACCATAGGTACCTGGTAGGAAGCATAAAACATTTTGAAGTCCACTGCTAAATTGAGAAAGTGGCATATAAGCACCACAAATAAAACCATATATTGAGCTTACTAATGTACCAATTGCAGAAGCAGCACCATTAGTTTTACAGAAATGATTTATGCAGCAAGATAGGCTTGAACCAAATAATGTTAATATAATAACATCTAATATGATTTTAATTACATCAACTCCTGATAGATAAAATCCTTGAGTTGCTAAATAAATGAATGATACTAGAAGAGTAGATAACGTAATTAATAATGTTGATATAGTACATGATATAAAATAAGATAATGATAATGTACTTTTCTTAACAGGAGTAATTGTTAAATCATAAATTCTTTCATTTGCTTTATCTGTAATCATAATTAAGTTAGAGCAAAATGAAATAGTTACACACGATACTGCAAGTAAGCTTGATATTAATTGAGAAGCGACAACTGAATTTATAATGCCCTCTTGAATCACAACTCCATCTGGGATATTAGACATAAATGAATCCTTATATACCTTAGCTAAAAATGTAGCATATAAAACTAATAATATGATTGGAGTAATTAAAGAGGAGAAGAATAATCCCTTATCCTTAAAATATAATTTTAAATTTCTTTTAACTAATTCTAATAAAACCATAATTAATCCTCCAATGTATAGCCTGTTACAGTTAAAAATACATCATCCATTTTACCCTTAGTAATTTCATAATCCTTAAACTTTTCTGGATATTTAGTTACTAATTCAGTTGCGATTTCTGTGTTTGGAATCTTAATTTTATATCCATTTTTAATTTTAATCATTGGATAACCAAAATCTTCTATTTCATCTGTGTTATAAAAAGTAATATAGTCTGAGCTATATTTACTTTTTAAATCGTGAGGTGTGCCCTCTGCTGAAATTTGGCCTTTATTTAAAATTACAACATAATCACTTTCAGCGGCTTCTTCCATATAATGAGTTGTTAAAAATACTGTTAATTCTTTTTCAATTCTCATTTTATTAATAACATGCCAAATCATTTTTCTTGTTTGAGGGTCAAGTCCAGTTGTTGGTTCATCTAATATTAATATTTCAGGGTCATGAATTAACGCTCTTGCGATATCAACACGTCTTCTTTGACCACCTGATAATTTATTAATAGGACGCTTTAATATATCTTTTAAATCTAATAAATCAGTTAAATATTCTAATCTATTTTTAAAATTATTACCTGTTATATTATATAAAGCGGCCCTGCTTTTTAAATTATCATATGCACTTAAAACTAAATCTAGATGTGAAAATTGAAATACTACTCCAATTTTACTTGTTATCTTTTTGATGTCTGTATCAACATCTAAACCATTAATAATTACCTTTCCACTATCCTTTTTAAGTGTACCTGACATTATAGATATAGTAGTTGATTTGCCGGCCCCATTTATACCTAAAAAGGAGAAGAATTCACCCTTTTTAACTCTAAATGTTATATCATTTACAGCCTTTAAATTACCAAAGCTTTTATTTAAATGTTCTATTTCGATAATATTCATATAATCATCTCCCCAATTGAAAATTATATAATAATTTTTATAAAATTCAGTAAAAAAATTACATAATAGACCAATAAAGAAAAAATCTAGACAAATGTCTAGATTTATTAATTAATGAGGATTAACAATAGCTCCTATTGTATTTTCTGTCATATATTCCTTATATTCATATCTAATTACTGCTTGATGTGAATAACCCTTTGAATCCTTGTAATATAGATATAGGTAAACATCTGGTGAATCTACATTTTTAACTACTGGCCAGCAAATAGTTCTTTTTGCTGGATATGAAGCCTTACAAGTAATTGTTTTACCTGTTAATGTTTTTGAGCTTGTAATATTATTGCTTGTAAATTTAATAGTAGAAGAATATACTGAATGATCTGCAATCCAATTTGTGGCAGTTGATAAGCCTGCATAAATTACATAATTTGAAGAGATTGTTTGATAATCACTTAAATCTGTCTTTTCCTCTGGAAGTGAGATTGTAATACTGAAATTAATTTTATCACCAGAAAATTCATTTTCATATTTTACTGATGTTGTTTCATTTCCGTCACTATCTGTTTCCTTTGTTTCAACTCTCTTATTATAATCATCTGCATTAAATAATCCTTCATATACATCTGTATATTGATAAGCCTCTAGCTTAATGTTCCATTCTTTATAGTCAGATGAATTATCATAATATGTGATTTCATCCTTATTGTAAACATTAGCTATATCAGTAACTGATGATACATCCTGGAAATATTCAACGTGTCCAGCTTTATAATTTGAAACGATAGTTGTTGGAATGTAAATTAATAATGTAATTACTAATAATATTAGAAAAACTAATATTAGTGTAAGGAGATTTCTTCCTGGTCTCCATCCTTTTTTATTATTTTCTTTTGCCATATTTAAATACCTCGATTAATATTATACCAAATTACGAATAAAAATAAAGATTTAGCTTTTTTTATGATTTTTAATTAATTATTTATTTGAATTTGTTTTTTGTTGTTTTTTGAATATGAAACATAGTCATTTACTGCTTTTTTATATTGATTATTTCTTGTTTTAATGATACAATAACTTTAGAGTTTTTGTTTAAAAAGCTTATAAAAATAATTAAAGGGAGATAAAATATGTTTTTAGCATTAACAACGCTTGAAATAGTATTAATCGTCCTTGTTATTGTGTTATTTATAGGTGGTGCAGCACTAGGATATTTCATTCGTATTAAAACGCATGAAAAGTCAGTGGCAGCATCAAATGCAGAGGCAGAAAAAATTATTGCCAATGCTAATTCTGAGGCAGAAAAGATTAGAAAACAGTCTTTAGATGATGCTAGAAAAGAAATCAATCAGATGAAGGCTGATGCTGAAAATGATGTTCGCGAAAGAAAGAATGTCGTTGTTGAGCTTGAAAACAAATTAAATTCACGTGAGGATATGCTAGATAGAAGATCTTTAAATCTAGATAAGCGTGAAGAAATGCTTAATTCTAAAGAGTCAAAGATTGACGAGAAGAAGGCTGAATTAGAACAACAGAATAATAAGGTAGAGGCTTTACTAAGAGAGCAAGAAAAGAAACTAGAGGAAGTTGCTGGTATGTCTAAGGAGGAAGCACGTAAGCTTATCATGGAGATGGTACGTGAGTCTATGAGAGAGGAAATAGCAACTTACATCAAGGACGAAGAGGAAAAGGCTAAGGGAGTAGTAAAGAACAAAGCTAAGAATTTACTTGCGATTGCAGTACAAAAGTATGCTGGTGAGGTTGCAAGTGAATCTACAGTAACTACTGTTTCACTTCCTGTTGAGGAAATGAAGGGTAGAATCATTGGACGTGAGGGTAGAAATATTCGTGCGTTTGAATCATTAACTGGTGTTGATTTAATTATTGATG
>DJXM01000006.1:49509-80124 GCA_002449755.1 Caryophanales bacterium UBA7004 | reverse complement strand
ACTGTATCATATTTGTCAGATTCTTTATTAGGAATTCTTAAAAATGATATTTCAGAAAAAGATATCACAAAAGAAAGGGTATTAAAGCATGAAGGTCTTGATTGATACTAATGTTATTTTAGATGTTTTATACAAAAGAGAGGGATTTTATGAAGATTCTTTGAAAATATGGAAACTTTGTGAAACAAGGAAGATTGATGGATATATTTCTGCACTTTCGATTCCTAATATTGTATACATTTTAAGAAGAGAATTAGATCCTGAAAAAACTTTAGAAGTTATTAATAATATTAACTTGGTTTTTAAAATTTATGATTTGAAATCAGAGATAATTATGCAAGCAGCAGAGAAAAAAACGAAAGATTACGAAGATGCTTTACAAATGGTTACTGCTCAAAAACTAAAAGCAAGTTTTATTGTTACAAGAAACATCAAGGATTTTGCAGATAGTAAAATAATTGCTGTAAAACCATCTGAATTATTAGAAAGATTAGATTTTTAAAATGTTAGAAAAAAGTATAATAGTATCATCTATGCATAATTTAACTGCTGGAAAAGTTAGAATGGCACAAATTGAATATAAAGGAAAAGGAAATTATATTGAGGAGATTTTAAAATGAAATTAGATACAGTTGATTTAAAATTATGTCAAATTCAAGGCAAAATATTTGAAGAATCAATTGGCTCTTTAAATTGCAGTTCTCAAGTATTTATACGAAGATTTATGAATTCTAAAGTTGCTAAGTCTTTTGATGATAAAAGTTATCTAGCACAGACTAGTAGTATAAGAGATGTATATGATGAATTAGAAGAAGAATATGGTTCTTTTTCTTATGGAAAAGATAAATTCTCAATGAATGAAATGCATTGGATTGGATATGTTTTTAGATGTATGAGTATTGTTTATGGTTTATCAAGTAAGCAAATATATAAAATGTTTCCATCTAATGATGTTAGATCATACTATTTTATTTATCATACCTTTGATATTGTTGAAGCATCAGAGAGAATGCTTGAAACAAAAGGATATGATTTTTCGAGCATTACTGAAAAAGGTAAAAAAATATATAGAAGATTAGTATATAACCAGGAAATTCGACTAGAAAAAATGACGACTGAATTAGCACATAAATTATTTATTGATTTTAAAAATGATGATATGCTTTTTGAAGATAAAAAAGATTTTAAAGAATATGTATATGATGAAAATCAAGTAAACAATTATGTGCAAAATAAAGAAAAAGATGGATACATTTTATTAGCTATTATGTATAAAGAGGATGTAATTGGAGAAATTAGGTTCAAGGGAATCGAAGATTCTTGTTCTGAAATTGGTATTGTTTTAAAAAATGATAGATATAAAAATAAAGGAATAGGAACAATAGTTCTAACGAAAGCCTTAGATTATGCAAAAGATAATTTAAAATTAAACAAAATTGTTGCTAAAATATTGAAGACTAACAAAAGAAGCCAACATATATTTGAGAAAATTGGTTTCGTATTTTACGATGAAAATGATCATTTTGATAAATTTTATAAAAATCTATAATAATTAGTTGTTGGAGGTGCTCAAAAAAGTACAAATACACCATTATTTAACTAGGTATCTCAAGAGAGTTCATAGAGAACTACTTTCTGGTTTCTTTGCTAACTTCTATATAACATTTGGTATATATAACATTCTAAAAAAATAAAAATGCTTTTTAGTAATTAAGCAAATTTTGGACTTATTCAATAAATTTGAAAATATATTTAAAATATGGTAATATTTAATATAGTTGGAGGATTATATAATGAAATGTGTAAATTGTGGTAATCAAACGTATATTGATATCAAGCTAGATAGTAATGACATTACTATGAAGGCTTGTACAAAATGTGGTCATTTAGAGTATTTTTATAGAATGGATAAGGTTAAGATGTTAACTGAAATTGATTTATTAAATACTCAAGCTGAAGCTTTAGAGATTATTGCTACAAATGCTAATTTAGATGTTAAAAACCAAAAGGAAGCAGAAGATAAGATTGAAGCTATCGAAGCTAAGGTTTTAAAGATTAAGAATAAGATGAAAAAGCTTAAATAGGTACAAAGGAGTAGAATTTTCAATCAAAAAAAGTTGAAATTCTACTTTTTTCTTGACTAGATTAATAAAGCATATTACTATATTATAGTAAAAAAAACGGGGTGAATTATTATGAAAAGATTACTATCAGTATTTGTAATCCTAGTTAGCATAATATTATTATCTGCCTGTGGTGTAGTAACTAAAAATCAAACAGGTAATGAATTAGTTAAGAATTATGAAGCAAAAGAAGAAATAAATGAATTAGAAATAAAAAATATTAAATTAGTTGATGGCTCTAAGAGTAGAGCAATTAATTTATATATTAAGAACTCAAAAGAAAAATCAATTACAATAAAGATGCAGGAATCCTTAGAAAATGAAATTAAGGTGGATTACTCATCTACTAAATTAATTATTTCTGCAGATTCAAGTGCTGAATATAATACAAATAAAGATTTTGAAATAACAATAAGTGGTTATGTATTTGATAAGATTTCTTTATCTAATGGAACTAATGCTAAATTAGATAATGAGGTATTATCAAAGGATAATATTTATTTTGATTTATCTGGTGCATCAATTATTAATGCAAAGGAAATAATTTCTAATAAATTAGAGGCTGATTTAAGTGGTGCTTCATCATTAACAATTAATAAGCTAGAGCTAGAGGAATTAAATGCTGATTTAAGTGGAGCATCAATTGCTATGCTTAAGGGTAAAGCAAAGAATATTGATATTGAATTAAGTGGAGCATCTCTATTTAAGGATTATGAATTTGCTTGTGATTATGGTGAGGCTAATTTAAGTGGAGCATCAATTCTAGAAATTACAGCAAATAATGAATTATCTGGTAGTGTTAGCGGAGCTTCTAATGTAAGATATAAGGGCAAGGCTAAGAATAAGATGGATGTTAGTGATTCATCTACTGTAACAGGTAATAATTAAAATTTGACAAAATTATTGATTTGGTTATATAATAATTTCGTGGGCTTTTTTCCCACATGGATGATGGAAAAGAGGAGCAAAGAGACCGACGTATTGGTGGCGTCGGTCTTTTTGTTGCTTAAAATTTCAATTTTTTATCCTAATGGATTAAGATAAGGTTGATAGAAGAATAAAAATATATTAAAATAATACTTATAAATAACGATTTTTTTCATATTAAATAGAAAGGAGGATCTCATATGTTTCGTATAGACCTTTCCAATCTACATTTTAATATAAATTTCGAATATGTATCTGTTTTAATATTGCTTATATCTTTAATTTACATGTTTGTAGAAAAGCTAGTTGTAATGAGAAGAAGTAAGCTATTCGCTTTTATTATTTTCTTAAATATTATAAGCACGACATTCGATATTTTTAGAGCGTATTTGGCTAATAAGGTAATTGATGGAAGCCTAGAGCTTGAATATTTTAAATTAGTTAATGCTTTGCAGGTTTCACATATGCTTTTCTTGTTTATTAGTATTTATTCATTTTCTTTCTATGTAATTAATATTACATGTGGTAGTGAATATTTAAGAAAGAAAAAGCTTCAATTATTCTTGTTTATAATTCCTCAGCTTGTAGTTTTAATATTTACGATAGCTAATTATTTTAATCCAATTATGATGAATTATACTTATGATAGTACACATAAGTTCCTAGAAACAAATCTATTCGTTTTTTTACCTGTGGCTATTATTGAATTAGGATATTTAGCTTTATCAATTATTTATATTTTCAAATTTAAGGATTCATTTGATAGGAAGCAAATACTTGCGATATCATTTGTTCCTCCTATTATTGCCTTTGGCTTTTTAATAGTATTTATATTCCCTGAATATTTAATTGTTCCTTTTATGATTTCATTGTGTATTGTTATAGTTCAAACTACATTTGAATCTAGTGAGGATATGATTGATGAAAATACAAATTTATATAATGTTGGTGAATTTATTCGTGTTTTAAAAAGATTATATATAAATCATGATAAGAAAAGCATTCTTTTATTTAAGATAATTAATTATGCTGAATTAATGAAGATGTATGATGTACAGGAGGTTAGAAAATACGATAAAATTATTGCTTATAAGCTTAATGAGTTTAAGCATCCTAAGAATAAGAAGTACACAGTATATTCATTAAATAATGGTTATTTTGCTTCTATATTTAATATTGATAATGACCATGATTATGAAAATGATTTAACGATATCAGATGCACTTAAAAGCATAAATGCTGTCAATGATTTTAATCCGATAGTTGAAAGATGCTTAATTGATGTGCCATTTGATTTTGATACTCCAGATGAGGTTGCTAATTTCGTAGGTAATTATAGACAGGCAATTTCCTTTAATAAGGAATTTACTAGATATAGTAATGTTTCAAAGAATCAAAATTTAATTATTTCTAATCATCTAGAGCAAATTATAGATACTGCATTAAGTGAAAAAGAATTTGTAGTATATTATCAGCCTATTTATTCTATAGAAAAAAAGAAATTTGTTAGTGCTGAGGCATTAGTTAGATTAGTATCTAAAAAATATGGATTTATATCTCCAGAGTCATTCATTCCTTATGCTGAAAAAACAGGCAGAATCGATGAAATTGATGCCTTTGTAATGGAAGAAGTATTTAAATTCGTTTCTAGTACTGTATTTAAGATGCTTGGATTAAGCTATATTGAAATTAATTTATCTATGGCTGAATGCGTATCTCCAAGCCTAATCAGAAGAATAAGAGAATTAATGATTAAATATAATGTTGATCCTGAAACTATTAATATGGAGATTACTGAATCATTTGAGGCCTCTGAATCTGAAATGATTAATGAGAATTTAAAAAAGATATCTGAAATGGGATTTAGATTATCACTTGATGATTATGGTACAGGCTATTCTAATATTAATAGATTTAGAAGCTTACCTATATCTATTGTTAAAATAGATAAATCATTAGTTGATGAAAGTGAAGATGAGGGTATTAAAAAGATATTAGATTATTCATTTAATATGGTTAAGGATTTAAATAGAGAAACTGTAGTAGAAGGAATTGAAACAAAGGAGCAGTTAGATAGATTTATTAAATTTGGTGCTGATTTTATTCAGGGATATTATTTTTCAAAGCCATTAGATTTTGATAAATTTATTGATTTTATCTATCAAAAAAATATGTAAATGGAGGTGATGGATATGCTATCAACAAATATAATAGATTTTAATATAGCAGCTAGCTTTATATTTGTTATATTGATTTTTTATGTTATGTATAGAAAATTATATAAGTCATATTCATCAAGATTATTCCTTCATATTGTTGTATTATATTTAATAATTACATTAATTGATATTGTTTTATCATTTGATGGATTTAGTGAATTAACATATAAGATATTGATGTTTATATATTACTTTTTAAAATATTCAGTATCTATAGTATTCCTTTTATATATTATTTTGGTTACTAATTCTAAATCAATTTTAAAAGGAATAAGAAATAAAATTATATTTTCTATTCCATATTTAATTACAATAGCATTCCTAATATTAAATATTTTTACAGGACATATTTATTATTTTGAAGGTGTAAATTATTATCGAGGAGATTATATATTTGTTTTCTATGGTTTAACATTTGTCTATGTTATAGTTGGAGTTGTTTGGCTATTCTTAAATGCTAAATCATTTTCTAGAACTGAAAATTTTGCATTATTTTCAGTTTATGGATTTTCTATTTTAGCTTTAATTGTTCAATATTTTTATCCGACTGTTTTAATAGAGATGCTATCAACATCTATTGCGTTTATGCTTTTAAATGTTACTGTTGAAAGAAGTCAAATCATAGTAGATCAAAAGACAGGCTTAAAGAATAAGAGAAATTTTAAAAGAATTATTGATGCTATTTTTAAAAGACATGAATCACATGGATTAGTAATTTTATATATTAGTAATTATTTAGTTTTATATGAAAAATATGATTACGTAAATGCACTTTCTCAATTAAGATATTTTTCTTCATTATTAAGTAGAATATTAATTGATGATTTTTCATATGAGACATATTATTTAGAAAATGGATTATTTGGTCTAATTACTAATGATAAGGATGATGCTAAAAGATTAGCTAATAGGCTTAATAGCTCTATTATTAAGGAATATGATAATAAGGTTATATTTAATATTCATTATGTAATATGTTCAGCATCTATTCCTGATGATTTTAAAAATGCAAATGAGTTTACTGAATTTATGTTTAATTTTTCTGATTCAGTTTTATATGATAAGCATGTTATCAGTGTTGATGAAATCAAAACCGATGTTAAGCATAATATCATTATGAAGCTAGATGATATTTTAGATAATGCAATTACCAATAGAAATTTATTCGTTGAATACCAGCCTGTTTATGAATTGAAGGAAAAGAAATATACTGTATTTGAGGCTTTAGCTAGAATAGAGGATAAGGATTTAGGTTTGATTTCAGCTGATAATTTTGTGCCTTATGCTGAAAAGAAGGATAAGATGTATGAAATAGATTTAATTATCTTAGAGAAGGTTTTTGAAGCATATAGAAAGCATAAAACAGAGCTTTTAGGTATTGATTTTTTTGCCCTTAATTTATCTATTCAAACTATTTCTAATCCTAATTTTATAAATGATTTAAATGAATTAGAAAGAAGAAATAACATTTCAAAGGAAAAATTCGTTTTTGAAATAAAGGAAAGAGTGGATGTAGCATTTGATAAATATGATTATGATGCTATAACTAATTTAAAAAATATGGGATATAATTTATCGCTAGATAATTATGGAGTAGGCTGTATGCCTGTAGATAGATTAGCTAAGGTTCCTTTTATTAATGTTAAATTTGATAATATATTTGCGAGTGCTTGTAAGGATAAGGATACCTATATTATCATAGATAATACTATTAAATTATTTAAGAATTTGGGTAAGATTCCTGTTTGTGCTGGTGTAGAGGATATGGAATCAGCTAAAATAATTGAATCGTTAAATCCTAACTATATTCAAGGATATTATTATTCTAAGCCTTTAGAATTAGATGATTTGATTAAGTTTTTAAATGAGAAGAATTCTTCTAAATAACTATTGTTAATTTGAAGTTGGAAAGGATTGTTTTAAAGACAATCTTTTCTTTTTTTAATAGTTAGTTGACTCTAACCAAAAGATAGTGTATAATACAATCAGTTAGTTTTAACTAACTTAAGGAGAGATTTATCATGAGTAAGGTTTTAGAACAGCTTCTCGCTTTTCATTCATCGCCAGCTATTTGTGGTATAAAGGCATCAAATTTAATTAATATTAAATATTCTGATTCTATCTATTTAGAAATAGAAGAATTGAATAAGAAGTATCCAAGGCTATGCTTCTATATTCTAAAGCGTAATAAGGATAATGTATTAGTTTTAGTTTATAGAAAAAAAGTATTAGAAAAGAAATTAAATGAGGATGATAACAAGTCATTTTTATTAGAGCAAGGATATGATGTATCTAGTGTTGATTCTATGCTTTTATGCTTAAAGGAAAGAATGGAAAATGATGATTTTCCTCATGAAATTGGCGTGTTCTTAGGATATGACCTATCTGATATAAAGGCATTTATTAAGGGTTATGCTTGCCTATATGTTGGATATTGGAAGGTATATTCTAGGGTGGATGAAAAGATTGAATTATTTAATAAATATACTAAGTGCAGAGAAATTGTTAATAAGATGATTGATAAAGGCTATCCTATTGAAAATTTTATGAGATAGAGGGGTTTATATGGAAAAGATTGTAGTTTATTGGAGTGGAACAGGTAATACAGCTGAAATAGCTAATAAAATAGCTTCTGATTTAGGATGCGAGGCTTATAGCGTATCTGATATTAGTGCTGATGATGTTTTAAAGAAGGATGTAATTATTTTTGGATGCCCTGCGATGGGAGCTGAGGAATTAGAGGAGGATGAATTTAGACCTTTCTATGAATCAGTTATGGCAGGAATCGGAGATAAGAAGGTTGCGTTATTTGGCTCTTATGGCTGGGGTGATGGAGAATGGATGAGAAATTGGGAAAGTGAGGTTTCATCTAATTTAATTACATCTGGCTTAATTGTTAATGGCGGTGTATCTGATATTGACGATGGCTTATATCAGGATTTTATAGACGCATTAAATAAGTAATTAGATTAAGCAGGTGTATGCCTGCTTTTTGTCGTTTAGGGGAGAGATTATATGTTTATTGAGATTGATGATATTAAAAAATCATATGGAGCTGGTGAAAACAAGTTCCAGGTTTTAAAGGGAATTTCCTTTAAGGTTAATAAGGGAGAAATGGTTGTTTTACTTGGACCTTCAGGTTCTGGTAAATCAACCCTATTAAATATTATTGGAGGTATTGATACATTAGATAGTGGTAGAGTAGGTATTGATGGTGAATATATTGAAAATATGAGTGAGAAGGAAAGAATTGCATATAGAAGAAAGAATTTAGGATATATATTCCAAAGCTATAATTTAATACCTAATTTAACAGTTAGAGAAAATATTGAGGTTGGTGAATATTTATCTAAAAACCATTTAGACATCGATGAATTAATTGATGTCTTAGGATTAAAGAAGCACCAGGATAAAATACCTAATCAGCTATCTGGTGGACAGCAGCAAAGAACATCTATTGGTCGTGCCATTATAAAAAATCCTAATTTATTATTATGTGACGAGCCTACAGGCGCCTTAGATAGTGATACATCTAAGCAAATATTAGAATTAATTGAAAAGGTTAAAAATAAATATAATACTTCAATTATTATGGTTACTCATAATGAAAATATTGCTAAAATGGCTGATGTAATTATCAGATTAAAGGATGGTGTTATTATCTCTAATGAGATTAATAATAACAAGGTAAAGGCAAGTGAGCTAGAACTATGAGAAATCCATTATTTAAGCGTCTTAAAAGAGAATTTAAGCACGATATTGTTAAATATATTGTAATGTTTTTATTTTTGATGCTACCAATAGCATTATGTGCAGGATATATGGTTGGTAATGATTCAATGATAAGAACATATAATGAGGCTATTGATAAATATAATTTAGAGGATGGCCATTTTGTATTAGCTAGTGAATTAGATAATAATACTAAATCAAAAATAGAAGAAAGTGAAAATATTACTATTTATAATCTAAATTATAAGGATGAGATAGCTATTAATTCTCATACTATAAGATTATATAAATTAAGTGATAGAAGCATTATTAATAAGGTATGCTTACATGAAGGTAGGCTTCCTAGTAGCTCAAATGAAATAGTATTAGATAGATTATATTTAGATAATAATAAATTAAATATTAATGACAAAATTAAAATTAATAATAATGAATTTAGTATAGTTGGATCTATATCATTATTTGATTATTCAGCATTATTTAAAAATAATACTGATTCAATGTTTGACGCAAATAAATTTAGTATTTCGCTTGTTACAGATGATGGCTATAATTCATTTTCAAATGATAATGTAGTTTATAATTATGCTTATTTATTACCTAAAAGATTAAATGAAAATGAGGCTCATGATAAGACAATAGAATTAAATAAAAATATTTATAGAATCACATTAGAAAATGGAATTACATTTAATAGCCTATTAGCTAAGGAGGATAATCAAGCAATCCAATTTACAATCTCTGATTTAGAGGGAGATTTAACAATGATGCTTATTTTTGGAGCAATTATTGTTTTTGGATTAGCATTCGTATTTTCTTTATCTATTAAAAGCCAAATCGAAAAGGAAGCTAAAAGTATTGGTACCCTAAAGGCTATGGGATATAAGAATAGAGAATTATTAATTCAATATTTAGTGTTACCTACTTTAATTACATTATTTGCTGGTATATTTGGTAATTTATTAGCTTATACATGGCTAAAGGAATATATTGTTAAATTATATTATCATTCATATTCATTGCCATTATATGAGACATTCTATAATCCTAAGGCATTATTATATACAACTATATTACCGATATTGATGGTTTTAATTATCAATATTTTAGTAATATTAAGGGTTTTATTTATTCCTAGCTTAAATTTATTGAGGAATCAATTAAAGCTAAAGAAGAATAAGAAGGTAATGAAGCTAAGCCATAAATTTAAGCTTATTCCTAAATTTCAAATTAGAGTTATATTACAAAATAAGGGTACATATATTGCATTATTCTTTGGTACATTGCTCGCAACAATTATTTTGTTATTTGGTATTATGATGAACCCGCTTTTAGATCATTATAAGGAGCTTGTACTAGAATCACAAATAGCACCATATCAAACCATTTTAAAGGCTGATATTGATGGTTTAGATGGTGAAAAGCTATATGTTAAAACATTAGAATATGGAAAAGACGAAATAATGATATTTGGCTTAGATAAATATTCTGATGATTCAAAATATTTATCTAATTTAAAAATAGAAGAAAATAAGGTGGTTGTATCAAGTGGTCTTGCTAGTAAATATGGATTAAAGAAGGATAAGAAAGTAGAATTAAGTGAAAAATTTTCTGATTCAAAATATGAGCTTTCAATTAGTGATATTTATGAAACTACAGGAAGCCTAGTTATATTTATGGATATTGATTTATTTGAAAATACTTTTGATGAAGGATATTTAGCTTCTTATTTTTCAGATAATAAATTAAATATTAGTGATGATTTAATTTATAAAACAATTACATATGATGATTTAGTTTTAGTTAGTACTCAGCTAGCTGATTCTATGGGAAGAGTATTTTTCTTATTTGTTTCTATTTCGGTAATATTATTCATATTATTAATATTCCTATTAGCTAAGATAGTTATTGAGAAGAATCAAACTCAAATATCTATGCTTAAGATAATTGGCTATAAGACTAAGGATATTAATATGATATATAATGTAGCAACAGGAATTGTTACATTAATATCTTTAGTAATATCTACATTTATAGCTCAATTCTTTATTAAGCTTGCTTGGAATATTGTTTTAAAAAATAAAATGAAGGGCTGGTTAGATTTCTATGTTGCCCCATATTTATATTTAGAAATATTAGGAATAGGTATTATTTCATTCTTAATTGTTTATTTAATTGAATCATATAAGATTTCAAAGATTAATTTAGCATTTGCATTAAAGGATGACACATTATAAAAATATGCGTAGATGATATTAGTATTGTCTACGCTTTTTTCTGTATTTGGTGGTAATGTGTGGTAATGGGTAGCAAGCGGTGGTAGACGGTGGTAATGAGTGGTAAGAGGTGGTAATGAGTGGTATAATTACTATACAAGGATGTGATTGATTATGAAAAAATTGCCTATTGGAGTGGAAAGTTATATTGATGTTATACAAGAATGCTATTATGTTGATAAGACATTAATTATTAAGGAATTATTATTATCTCCATCAACTTCTGTTATTTTATTTACTAGACCAAGAAGATTTGGTAAATCATTAACATTATCAATGATTAAAACTTTTTTTGATAAGAAAATAAATAATATTGATTATTTTAAGAATACTAATATTTATAATGATAAAGATGCTCTTAAGCATTTTGGTCAATATGATATCATTTATCTTAATATGAAGGATATCTATGCAGATAACTCGAATAATATGATTATAAAAACTAAGCAAATAATCATGGATCAAATTAACGAATATGAATGGATTAATGAATTTCTAGATAACTATGGTAAGGAAGAATATAAAAATATTAAAGAAAGCATTGATAGTGATGTATTATTTACTTCTAGTATAAAGAAATTATGTAAATTAATTAAATTAGCAACAAATAAAAGGCCAATTCTGTTAATTGATGAATATGATTCACCTATTCAAACATCTTTTGAAAAAGGATATTATGATGAAATTTTTGATTTCTATAAAGCTTTTTATAGTGAGACTTTAAAAGGTAATAATGATATCTTTTTATCTATTATTACTGGTATTTCAAGAACAGGTAAATTATCATTATTTTCTGGGTTGAATAATTTAGTTGATGTGAATTTATTAAATAATAATTACAGCAAATATTTTGGTTTTACAAAAGAAGAAGTTCATGAATTATTGAGAGAATATAAATTAGATCATAAATTTGACGAAGTTAACGAATGGTATGGCGGATACAACATTGGAAAAGATGTTATATTTAATCCGTGGTCAGTCTTAAATTACATTCAAAATGGTGCAGAAATTGATACATATTGGTCAAAAACTACTTCAACTGAAATTTTTGTTCCTGCAATTAATGATGGATTTGATATTTGTGAAAATATTGAAAAAATCATTAATGATGAAAAAGTAATTATAAATGTTTCTAATTCTACTGATTATAGTCAAGTAAATAAAAATTTTGATTCCTTTGGTTCGTTTTTATTATCAACTGGCTATGTAACAATAGATAATAAAATAGATATTAATATCTATTCAATTAAAAGTGTAAATAAAGAAACTTATTATTCTATTGTTAATGAAATAAAAGCAAAATTAATAAGAAATGAGTCAAAATTAATTGGTTATGAAATAAAAGAAGCTTTGATTAACGGCGATAGTGAAGCTTTTAAAGATAATATTGAAAAGTATTTATTATCCTCATTTTCATATTTTGATTTTGAGAGTGAAAAAAATTATCAAATATTACTTTTAACTTTATTATCATTACTATTTGATGAATGTTATGTTGAATCTGAAATCCCTTCAGGAACTGGTAGATGCAATATCATATTAAGACCAAAAACAAAATCTAGCTTTGGTGCTATTATTGAAGTTAAATATTTGAAATCTAAAACATCGGCTGCTAGATTAAATGAAAGCTCTAAAAAAGCATTAAAGCAAATCTTAGATCATAAATATTATCAAAAGATTATTAATACACCCGCTGATAAGATATATGCTTATGGAATTAGCTTCTATAAAAATAGTGTTGCAACATCTATAAAAGAAATTAAATAATTATTTAACGAAAAGAAGTAGTATTTTATCTAATATAAATAAAATTTTTAAAATAATTATTAATTTAATAATTGGGTCCCTCGTATAGCCCAAACATACTTTAATCCTCTAATAAGCCTTTGAGTAATACTAATGCCATATTTATATGGATTGATATAATATAATTCTTATACTTATTGTTGATAAAAATGTAATAAAACGCAATTAAAAGCCTAAAAATTTGCGTATGTTAAATAAAATGCACCTAAAATGACATATTTTTCATAACAAACGCAATTTTTTGTTGCGTTTGTTATTTATTAGGATACAGAACACAAAACTAAGCTTGAACTCTATAATCATTTTTTTGATGCTTCCAAAAAAAATTATAGATATTTTTATGCTAAGTTTATTGAACCTCTAATCGACAAAGGAATGTTAGAGTTTCTTTACCCTGACAAACCTAAATCAAAATTTCAAAAGAACAAAACCTCTGAAAAAGGTATCGAATTACTATTTGAGCATTAATAAAAAAATACAAAAAATCAAAAATATTTTTTGAAAATGTAGTAAAAAACTACAAAAATCAAAAAAATATTGTAAAATAACATAAAAAATTATAAAATAGTTGTACGAGGTAATTATTATGAATTTAGGAATAAGATTGTTGAGTGTAAAAATTAATAATATCAAAAACGTCAAGAATGGCTATATTGAATTTGAATCAAAAAAGCAAGTTGAAAAGGGATTATTTGATTTAAAAACATCTGATATTGTTGGAATATATGGTCCTAATGGTAGTTCTAAGACGGCAATGGTTAATGCCTTTGGTATATTAAAAAGTATTATAATAAGCCAAGACAATGTTAATAATGCTTCTAAAATAAATCATTTTGATGAAAAAGAAGTATATGATTTAATTAACAAAAATGAAAATGAAGCAACCATTGAAGTAACATATTTAGTAAATCAAAAAGAAAAAAGAATGTGCATTTATGAAATAGTTATTGGCAAGAATGAACAGAGTAAAATTGCATTTATAAAAAGTGAAAAATTATCTTATAGAATATATTCAAATGAAAATTCTAAATGGATGACTAAAGTAAAATTAGTAGAAGTTGATTTTTCTAACGAAAATTTATCTGATTTTATATCACCTAGCACTTTTATTTCGGCACTTAAACGTTCAGATAAAAATATCCCTAATGTTTTACAGAGACTTGTTGGTTCAACTAGTTCAAACAATAATAGTTTTGTTTTTTCTGATACATTTATTAATATTTTAGAAAGTAATAACGATTATAGATCATCAGCAAATGCATTAAAAACATTAAAGATTTATTCGATTCACAATATGCATGTATATGATAATAAAGATATCAGTCAAATTGCTGCAATCGATGCAATTCCATTTTTCTATAGAAGCGAAGCTAAAAATCAAATTAATACTTTTATTGGAAAATTTAATATATTTGGTGAAAGTATATTAGATATTAATATAAAGTCTATCATTATCGATTACTTTAAAGAAATTGATATTGTTATAAATAAAATTATCCCAAATATGCATGTAGAAATTGTTGACTTAGGAAATACCACTCTTGAAAACGGAATGGAAGGATTTAAATGTGAGGTTGTTTCTGTTAGAAATGATTTGAAAATACCACTAAGATTGGAATCAGATGGTATCAAAAAGATAATTTCTTTAATTTCATCAATGGTTGATGTATTTAATAATAAATCATCTATTTTAGTAGTAGATGAATTTGACTCAGGCATTTTCGAATATTTGCTTGGTGAATTATTAAAGGGATTCAAGGATGAAGCAAAAGGACAATTCTTATTTACTTCACATAATCTAAGAGCTTTAGAAGTAATAAGAGATTCTATTGTGTTCTCATCATTGGATGAAAATGATCGATATATATCATATCCTAGAATTAGTAAAACTGAAAATTTACGTAATCAATATCTTAAGAAGCTTTTTTTAGATAGTGACAACAAATATGCTGAACCAATTGACCTATATGATATTTATAGAGCATTTATTAAGGCGGGTGAATTAATCCGTCATGAATAAATTTTTACTTATAATTTGTGAAGGTACATCTGATAGAGTAACCTTATATTTACCGACAAAAAATTTTATAAATAAGAAGAATATAACAATTAAACCTGAGATAACACATGGAGATATTGCGCTAAAAGAAGATGCAACAAAAGAATCATGTCAAAAGATGTTAAAAGATTTAATTGATTCTTATAAAAAGAATTATACTTTAAATGCATCAGATTTTTTTGGTGTAGTACATATAATTGATACCGATGGTGCTTTTTCTCCTAATGATATTTATGTTCTAACACAAAAGGGATATTATTTTGATGAGCAGAATGGGCTTATTTATACTGAAGATATTGATTTATCTAAAGCTATAAATTCACAAAAAAGAGAAATATATGAATATTTACTATCGTTAAAACAAATTTCAAATGTTGATTATAAAGTTTTGTTTTTCTCTAGAAACCTAGAACATGCACTTTATAATAAAGTTGGATGCTCTGATAAAGAAAAAGAAACTTTATCAGATGCATTTGAAGATCAATATAAAGATGATGCAGATGGATTCTATAAACAAATGAATGACATACTTTTCAATGTTCCCAATAATTATGACGATAGTTGGAATTATATTATGACTGGTTCAAATTCAATTTATAGAGGTAGTAATTTTATAATTCTTTTAGATTTACTTAATAATTATAAAAAATAAAACTGTATAGTTATCATCATTTTATGATAATGATGAAATAGAAAAGGATAAGCAAAGAAGTGGTAAAAGAATAAAAAGAGGATTATATAAAAGAAAAGACGGCACAATAATCAATGCTGATATAAATGCCGTCTTAAATATAATTAAAAAATATAATATAGTACTACTTCCTTTTGCCTTATTATTTATATTCGTTAAATAAATCTTTGAATGCCTTCATAGAATTAATAATTGTTTTACTAGATACGCAATATGCTAATCTAACATAGCCCTTTACACCAAAATTATCTGATGGAACAACAATGATATTGTGCTTTTTAGCCTTTTCCATAAATTGGTATGCATCTGGTTCTAAAGCCTTCATAAATAAGTAGAAGGCGCCCTCAGGCTTTACGCATTCATAGCCGATTTCTGTTAATCCATTATAGATTAAATCTCTATTTTTCTTATATTCATTCATATCAGATGTCTTATCTGCGCATAATTCTATTGCATGCTGCATTAATGATGGTGCACATACATATCCATATGCTCTACCTGCACCTAAGCATGCAAGGAATAGATTCTTTGAATCAGCAGCTTTATTAGGTACTAATACATAGCCAATTCTTTCTCCTGGTAATGATAAGCTCTTTGAATATGAGTAGCATACGATTGTATCATCATATAGATTTGGAATATGAGCAATTTTAATGCCATCAAATACGATTTCTCTATATGGCTCATCACAGATAATATAAATTGGATGATTATATAATACTTCCTTATTTCTTAATAATTCAGCTAACTTCTTTAATGATTCCTCACTATAAACAACTCCTGATGGATTGTTTGGTGAATTTACAATAATAGCCTTTGTATTTTTATTTATTTCCTTTTCTAATTCACTAAAATTAATTCCAAATGATTCCATATCTGGCTTTACAACCTTAAATGTCGCACCTGCGCCTTCAGCGAATACCTTGTATTCTGTAAAATAAGGAGCTAATGCTAAAACCTCATCATTTTTAGATTCGACTAAAGCTCTTAATGCGATACATAATGATGCGGCAGCACCACAAGTCATATAAATATTATTGATATCGTATGATGTATTAAATCTATTATTTAAATCATCTACGATTTTTTTTCTTGTATTATTATCTCCTGGGGCAGAAGTATAGCCATGTGTATATGTATCATTACCATCATTAATAATTTTAATTAATGCTTTATTTAATTCTGGGTTAGGCTTAACTGATGGATTTCCTAATGAAAAATCATATACATTATCCTCACCGATTTCTGCTTTTCTTTGCTTAGAAAATTCAAATAATTCTCTTATGATAGATCTATTTGAACCTAAATTTAACATTTCCTTGTTCATAAATAACCTCCACTTAAAACAACTATAATAATACTATAAATTCTAAAAATTATCAAATAATTATAATATTATTTGAAGGTTTCAAAATAAATCTAGTCAAAAAATCAAAATAAGTGTAGAACATTTGCATATATGACAAAAACATCTATTTTTATTTATAAAAATTTGATATACTAAATATATGTGAGTTTTCATCATAAAGAGGTTTTATTATGTATAGCTTAGAATACTTAAAGGAATTTTTCAAAAATGATATATTCGCAACTAAAATGCTAGGAGCTAATATTTTAGAGGCTTCAAATGATTATGCTAAATGTGAATTTTTAGTTAATGAGAACCATAAAAATGCTAAGGGCATTGTTATGGGTGGTGCTATATTCACATTAGCAGATTTTACATTTGCAGTTGCGACTAATCAGCATGAGGAATATTTTACAGTATCTACAAATGCAAATATTAGCTATTTTAGACCCGGTGCTTGGCTTAAGCTTATTGCAGAAGCAAATAAGATTAAGGATGGCAGAAGCGTATGCTTCTATGAGGTTTTGGTTTTTGATGAAAATGAGACATTAATTGCAAAGGTTAGTATCACTGGTACTCATGTAAAAAAGAATTAATGCGAAAAATTTTAAAAAGGGGACGTAATCATTTTCGATTACTAGTGAAGTATTATGAAGAAGTTGTTAATTGGTAATGCTGCTGTAGCTAGAGGTGCTTATGAGGCAGGAGTGAGCGTTGTTTCATCATATCCTGGTACACCATCAACAGAAATAACTGAATCTATGGTTGAATACATGGATGTTAATGTTGAATGGGCTCCTAATGAAAAGGTAGCAGCAGAGGTTTCTATTGGAGCATCTATGGCAGGTGCTAGAAGTATGTCTTGTATGAAGCATGTAGGCTTAAATGTTATGGCAGACCCATTATTTACTGTATCTTATATTGGAGTAAATGGTGGTTTAGTTTTCTGCGTAGCAGATGACCCTGGTATGCATTCAAGCCAAAATGAGCAGGACTCTCGTCATTATGCAAAGGCATCAAAGGTTTTAATGGTTGAGCCTTCTGATTCAAAGGAATGTAAGGATTATACAAAGCTTGCCTTTGAATTATCTGAAAAGTTTGATACTCCTGTTATTTTAAGATTATCTACTAGAGTATCTCATTCTCAAAGCTTAGTTGAAATTGAGGATAAGATTGATTATAAATTAAAGGATTATAACAAGAATATTGCTAAAAATGTTATGATGCCTGGTAATGCTATTAAGAAGCATGTAATAGTTGAAAAGAGAACATTAGATGAAATTGAATATGCTAATAGCACAGATTTAAATACTATTGAGAATAACAATAAGAAGATTGGTGTTATTACTGCAGGTATTTCTTATGTATATTCTAAGGAAGCATTAGGTGATAATGTTGATTATTTAAAGCTAGGTATGGTATATCCTTTACCTACTACTAAGATTATTGACTTCTGTAAGAACCATGATAAGGTATTTATCATTGAGGAATTAGACCCATTTATTGAGGAGCATGTAAAGGCATTAGGTGTTACTAATGTTATTGGTAAGGAGGTATTCACATTACTTGGTGAATACACACCTAAGATGATTAAAAAGGCAGTTTTAGGCTTAGATGGACCTCTATTCAATGAGGTTAAGGAAACTATTCCTATGAGACCTCCAGTAATGTGTCCTGGCTGTCCTCATAGAGGAACATTCTATGTATTAAAGAAGCTAGGATTAACTGTATCAGGTGATATTGGCTGCTATACTTTAGGTGCTGTAGCTCCACTTCAATCAGTTGATTCAACTATTTGTATGGGTGCCTCTGTATCTGCAGGCTTTGGTATGGCTAAGGCTCGTGGTAAAGAATTTAATAAAAAGCTAGTTTCTGTTATTGGTGATTCTACATTTATTCATTCAGGAATCACAGGCTTAATTGATATTGTTTATAATAAGGGTGCTAATACTGTTATTATTTTAGATAATTCAATTACAGGTATGACAGGTCATCAACAAAATCCTACAACTGGTAAGACTATCAGAATGGAGGATACTATCCAGGTTGATTTAATTAAGCTTGCTGAGGCTGTTGGTGTTAAGAGAATTGTAGTTGCTGACCCATTTGATGTAAAGAATTTCGAAAAGGTTGTTAAGGCTGAGGTAGAGGCTGATGAGCCATCTGTAATTATTGCTCAAAGACCTTGTGCATTATTAAAGGGTGTTAAGTATATCGGCAAGTGCGAGGTATCTGATAAGTGTAAGAAGTGTAAGCAATGTATGAAGCTTGGATGCCCTGCAATTTCATTAGTTGACGGAAATGTTGTAATTGATAAGAATCAATGTAATGGATGTGGATTATGTATTAATGTATGTCCATTTGATGCGATAGTTAAGGTTGGTGAATAATATGAATATTATGATTGTTGGTGTCGGTGGACAAGGAACATTATTAGCTTCTAGAATTTTAGGTAATATTGTTATTGAAGAAGAATATGATGTTAAGGTATCAGAGGTTCATGGTATGAGCCAAAGAGGTGGCTCTGTAGTTACCTATGTTAAGTTTGGTGAAAAGGTATATTCTCCAATTATTGATAAGGGTGAGGCTGATATTATCCTAGCATTTGAATTGCTAGAGGCATATAGAGCTCTACCTTATCTAAAGAAGGGCGGAAAGATTATTGTTAATAATCAGGAAATGAATCCTATGCCTGTTATTATTGGAGCTATGGAATATCCTAAGAATATTAAAGAAAAGCTAGAAAGTGTTGTTAATTTAGAATGTGTTGAAGCATTAAAGCTTGCTAAAGAGGCTGGAAATATTAAAACAGTTAATGTTGTATTAATTGGTGTTTTAGCTAAGAGTACTAATATTGGTTATGAAAAGTGGATTGAGATTTTAAAATCTACAGTTCCAGCAAAGCTTTTAGATGTTAATTTAAAGGCATTCGATTTAGGATACAATTTAAAATAAGAAAAAGATTTAGGAGAAAAAATGTTATGTATTTCCAAAAAGAATTCGAATGTATGTCAAAGGCTGACATTAAAAAGCTTCAAAGTGAAAAATTAGTTAAGCAGGTTAAATATGTTTACGATAATGTAGAATGCTATAGAAAGAGAATGGATGAGGCTGGAATTAAGCCTTCTGATATTAAAAGCATTGATGATTTACAAAAATTACCATTTACATATAAATCTGATTTAAGAGATAATTATCCTTATGGCTTATTTGCTAAGCCATTAAGTGAAATTGTTGAGCTTCATGCATCTAGTGGTACAACTGGTAAAAGAATAGTTGTAGGCTATACTAAAAATGATTTAGATATGTGGGCTTCATGTGGAGCTAGAATGCTTACATCTATTGGTGCTACAAAGGATGATATAATTCAGATTTCATATGGCTATGGCTTATTTACAGGTGGCTTTGGTCTTCATTATGGTGCTGAAAAGCTTGGTCTTACTGTAATACCTATTTCATCAGGTAATACAGAGCGTCAAATTGAAACTATGATAGATTTTAAGGCTACTATATTAGCCTCAACTCCATCATATGCTATGTATTTAGCTGAAACTGCAGAAAGGATGGGTGTTGTTGATAAGCTATCATTAAAGGCTGGTATCTTCGGTGCTGAGCCTTGGACAGAGGAAATGAGACATCAAATTGAGGAAAAGCTTCATATTAAGGCTTATGATATTTATGGCTTAACAGAAATTGTAGGTCCTGGTGTAGCATTTGAATGTGATTGTCAAGAGGGTATGCATGTCAATGAGGATCATTTCATTTTAGAGCGTATTGACCCTGACACATTAGAGCCTATTACAGACCCTAATAAGCTTGGTGAGATTGTATTTACTACAATTGATAGAGAGGGTGCTCCTTTAATTAGATATAGAACAAGGGATTTAGGTACTGTTAATATTACCCCTTGTAAGTGTGGAAGAACATTTATTAAATTAAGTAAGCCTCAAGGTAGATCAGATGATATGCTAATTATTAGAGGCGTAAATGTATTCCCATCTCAAATTGAAGAGGTATTATTAAAGAATCCTGAAGGTATTACAGCAAATTATCAAATTGTTGTTGATAGAGTAAATAATACTGATACATTAGATTTATTTGTTGAAATGAATCCTGATTTATTCGCAGATGATATGGCATCTATTGAAAGATTACAAAAGCAATTAGTAGATAAGCTAAGAAATGTATTAGGTATTGGTGCTAAGGTTACATTAGTTAACCCTAATTCTATTGCTAGAAGCGAAGGTAAGGCTAAGAGAGTAATAGATAAGAGAAAATTAATTTAGGGGGAAAATAGTATGATAGTTAAGCAGCTTTCTATATTTATTGAAAATAAAGCAGGTTCTGTTGGTTATATAACTAATTTATTAGGAAGTAATAATATTAATATTAGATCACTTCAAATTGCTGATTCAACTGATTTTGGTATTTTAAGATTAATTGTTGATAATGGCCAAAAGGCATTAGAATTAGTTAAAATGGAGGGATATACAGCTAAATTAACTGATGTTATTAGCGTTGTTGTTCCTGATAAGCCTAATGGATTAAATGATTTATTAAAGCTTTTAAGTGATAATAATGTTGAATTAGATTATTTATATGTATTTATTGGAAAGAACAATTTAGGTGCAGAAGCAATTCTTAAAACATCTAAAATAGATGAAGTAGAAGCACTTCTTTTAAATAACTATTATTAGGATTGGTGATAAAAATGACTATAGTAGATTTATTAGAAAGAAATGCTAAGGAATATCCAAACGAAGAATGCTTAGTAGAATTAAATCCTCAAATTGTTCCTGAAAAATATAAAACATGGAGAGAATATTCACTTGTTGAGCCTACTTTAGCAAGTGAATATAGAAGAGGAATTACCTGGAAGGAATTTGATGATACTGCAAATAAATTTGCCAATATGCTTAAGGATAAGGGTATTGTAAGAGGAAATAAGGTTGCAGTATTATTAATGAATTGCCTTGAATGGCTACCTATTTATTTTGGTATTTTAAAGCTAGGTGCTCTAGCTGTACCTATGAATTATAGATATACATCTGATGAAATTAAATACTGCCTAGATTTAGCAGATTGTAATGCATTAGTATTTGGTCCTGAATTCATTGGTAGGATTGAGCCTATTGCGGATCATACGCCTTTAGTTAAAACATTAATTTTTGTTGGTGATGCATATGTTCCATTTGCTGATCATTATAATCAATTAATTGATACATATTCATCTGATAAGATTGATATCAATTTAGATGAAAATGATGAGGCAGCAATTTATTTTTCAAGTGGTACTACAGGATTCCCTAAAGCAATCCTACATTTACATAAGGCTTTAATCTCATCTTGTATGTGGGAGCAAAAGCATCATGGTCAAACTCATGATGATGTATTCCTATGTATTCCTCCACTATATCATACTGGAGCTAAGATGCACTGGTTTGGTAGTTTAATATCAGCATCTAAGGCTGTTATTTTAAAGGGAATTAAGCCTGAATGGATTATGAGTGCTGTAAGTGAAGAAAGATGTACTATTGTTTGGTTATTAGTGCCTTGGGCACAGGATATATTAGATGCTATAGATAGAAAGGATATCAAGCTAGAGCATTATAATATTAGACAGTGGCGATTGATGCATATTGGTGCACAGCCTGTACCACCATCATTAGTACAAAGATGGCTACATGTTTTCCCACACCAGCAATATGATACTAACTATGGCTTATCTGAATCTATTGGACCTGGCTGTGTTCATTTAGGTGTAGAAAATACTAGTCATGTTGGAGCTATTGGTGTACCAGGCTATATGTGGGAAGTTAAAATCATGGATGGAGATAAGGAAGTTAATACTCCAAATGAGGTAGGAGAGCTTTGTGTAAAAGGTCCTGGTGTAATGGTATGCTATTACAAAAATGAAGAGGCTACAAATGAGGTTTTAAAGGATGGATGGCTATATACTGGTGATATGGCTATGCGTGATAAGGATGGCTTCATTTATTTAGTAGATAGAAAGAAGGATGTAATTATCACTGGTGGTGAGAATTTATATCCTGTTCAAATTGAAGATTTTATTAGAAAGCATGATAAGGTAAAGGATTGTGCTGTTATAGGTCTTCCTGATGAAAGATTAGGCGAAATAGCATTTGCGATTGTTGAACCTAAGGATGGAATGGAATTAACTGTTGAGGAGATTGAAAAATTCACATTCGATCTTCCAAGATATAAAAGACCTAGAAAGATTATTATTTCAACAGTACCTAGAAACGCAACAGGTAAGATTGAAAAGCCAAAGCTAAGAGAAAAATATATTGGCAAATCTTTAGTACAAATTCAAATTGAAAAGTAGGATAAGAAAATGGACTTATTTATTAAAATTTTATTTATTGCTTTATTCTTTCTAGCAACGATCTTCATTGGCTTTTATTGTAGAAAGAAAGCTACAAATTCTAATGATTTCGTTTTGGGTGGAAGAAATGTAGGACCATGGCTTTCAGCATTTGCCTATGGTACATCATATTTTAGTGCTGTAATCTTTATTGGTTATGCTGGTTCATTTGGCTGGGCATTTGGTGTTTCAGCATTTTGGATTGGTATAGGTAATGCGTTAGTTGGATCATGGCTTGCTTGGGCACTTCTTGGTAGAAAAACAAGAATAATGACTCAATATTTAAATTCATCAACAATGCCAGATTTCTTTGCCAAAAGATTTAAATCTGAGGGCTTAAGAATATTTGCTGCTATTATTATATTTATATTCTTAATCCCATATACAGCTGCATTATATAATGGATTATCATATTTATTTAATGTAACATTTTCAGCATCTGTACCATATTGGGTTTGGATTTTAATTATCTCTATAGCAACTGGTGGATATGTTATTGTTGGTGGTTTAATGTCAACTGCCTTAAATTCATTCCTACAAGGAATTATAATGCTAGTTGGTATAGCATTAGTTGTTATATTCGCTCTAAATTTAAATGGTGGCTTAATGGGCTCTTTAGAGGAGCTAGCCACAAAGCCTGAAACTGGTGGATGGGTATTTGCTTCAATGTTTGGACCTGACCCAGTACATTTATTATTCGTTGTATTATTAACATCATTAGGCTGCTGGGGATTACCTCAAATGGTTGGTAAATTCTATTCAATTAAGAATGAAAACCAAATTAGAAAGGGCTCTGTAATTTCAACTGCATTCGCAATTGTAGTTGCAGGTGGATGCTATTTCTTAGGAGGTTTTGCAAGAATATTTGCAGATCAAAAATCATCTACAGTAATTCCTGAAATCATAGTAAAGCTTCCGGTTGTTATTATTGCAATAGTAATTGTATTAGTTTTAGCTGCATCAATGTCTACATTATCAGGACTTGTTCATACAAGTGCAGCTACTGTGACATTTGATTTGCTAGATAGAAAAAAGACTTATTCGGATAAGAAAAAGATGACTTGGCTAAGAGCATTAGTAGTAGCATTTATTGTTGTAAGTGCAGGTCTTGCAATATTCCAGGTTTATGGACCTGAAAATTTAACTAAGGATATCGCATCATTAATGGGTATTTCATGGGGTGCAATATCAGGAGCATTTATTGGACCATTCTTCTTTGGATTGTATTGGAAGAAGACAACAAAGGCTTCAGCCTATGCATCATTTATAAGTGGTATTTCAATTGCTTTAATTGGATTAATATTAAGCTTAGCTAATGTTCATCCTCAAATTAAATCAGAAGTATCAGGATATTCAATCTTATGGTTTGATTTTTCAGATTCAATCTATATGGGTGTTTTAGCAATGGTATTAAGCTTTATTATAGTACCTATTGTATCTAAGTTTACAAAAGCACCAGATGATATTGAGAATATCTTTAAATGCTATTCAAAGAAGGTTGTTGTTACATCTGATGTAGCATTAACTGAATCTATAGCAAGAGATACAATTCCTGTTGTTAAGGATGAAAAGCTAGAAGAAGATAAGATAGAAAATACTGAATCAATTCCTAATGTAGAATAAGAAATAGCATTGGTTTCATATCATTATGGTATGTATCCGATGCTTTTTTTGTGGGTATAATTTGAGTGTAAAAAAAGAAGATTTCATTCTGACTTTTGCCTTTACTGTTTGTTATTAGGTCAATAAAGAAGAAAAAAAATTTCATTCTAATTTTATTGATAAACGCAATACATTATTTTAAAATTAAAGTGTAAATAGGAGGCGATATTATGGCAGTTAAAAGTTCAAATGTAATGGCACGTGTTGAACCAGATGTAAAACAAAAGGCAGAGGCTATTATGAATAGTTTAGGTTTACCAGTTTCAGTTGTTATAAATGCATTATATCAACAAATAATATATACAAATGGGATACCATTTTCGATTACATTGCCTAAAAAAGTACCTAGTTTAGAAAACATGACTGAAGAAGAATTTGATAATATGCTTTCTACATCTTTAGAACAAGCTAAAAAAGGTGAAGGTAAGCCAATTGATGTCGCATTTGATTCAATAATTGAAGAGATCAAATAATGGATAAATATAATTATTACACCTAATGCAGAAAATCAAATTAAAGAAATAGTAAATCATATTTCTACAATATTACTTAATCCTAATGCAGCAAGAAAGTTTGTTGTTTTTTTAAAAGAAAAAATTAGTAAATTAAATTTATTTCCTGAGGCATATCCTATTTTAGATAGAAAGCCATGGAATAAAAAGGAAATAAGAAAATTATTGATAAAATCTTTTATTGTATATTTTTATGTCAATAAAGAGAAGTATATTATTTATATACTAGCTGTAGTTTATGGTAAAAGAGATCAACTTAAGCAATTAGAATTATTGGATTTCAATGATTAAAATAAATGCTAAATTTTATGTTGTTAAACATTTATTGATTTAGCATTTTTTTGTTGAAATAAAATATTCTACTTTTCTTGACAAGTACAAAAAATATCAAAAGTCGCTCCGAATTTGTTGTAAATTGATTGAAAAGTCGCTCCGAATTTATTATAAATTGATTTATTTTTTATATTTGTATATATAGATAATCTTTTTAATTCGTAAATCACGAAATAAAAATGTTGTTTTATTGCTTTTTTCACTAAAAATGGTTAAAATATAAGTATAATTACGAAATAGGAGGCATTTTATGGTTGTATTTAAGATAAAAATTGACAATGTATACAATTTTAAAAACTTTGAAACGAATCTATCATATCCAAAAAAAATCAATAACTCTTTAATTTTAAATGAGCATTTAAAAGGATATCCTAATTTTAGATATAAGAAGGCTGTAGTTTTAATTGGTTCAAATGCTACAGGCAAAACATGCCTAGGTAGAATTATTAACAATGTATCATTATATGTTAATACACTTCATGAAGAATATTTAAAAAACATGATGAATGATAATTCAACTATAGAAATTACTTTTGTAAATGATAAGCCAATCTTATATAAATTATCTATTGTAGCTAATAATGATATTTTAAATATTAAACTATATGAAAATAAAATTTCTTTAAAAGATAGCTTTGAAACATGCGAAGAGGGATTAAAAATTTCATTAGAAGATGATATTAAATTAATTCATCAAAAGATAGGTAATTTAGAATGCCAATTTACATATCCAGAGATGAATAGTAAAGTAGAAATTAATGATAAAAATAAAGAATCATTTTTAAAAATATTAAAATGTATTATTGGTACTCTTGATCCATCACTAAAAGATGTAATGATTTCTAAAGAAATAGATAATTCATTTATTATAAAAAGAGGAAATGATAATATAATTATCCAAGATGGTAAATTATTAAATAAAGAAGTATTATCAAGCGGAACAATAGAAGGTATTGATATAGCATTGTTTATAGCAAGCATGAAAGGCAAAATAAATAAATTATATTATTGTGATGAACATTTTTCATATATCCATAGTGATATAGAAAAATATTTATTATCTATAATGATAGGAAAAATAAGAGATAACGAGCAGTTATTCTTCACAACTCATAACATCGATATACTTGATATGAGCTTACCTAAACATACATATGCTTTTTTGGGAAGAAATAATTTTAATAATAAATCTTTTATAACGTTTGCTGATGAATATTTAAAAAGAAATACTGATTCAGTAAGATGCGCATATGAAAATGATATTTTCCAAACATACCCAGATCTATCATTGTTAGATGAATTGGTGGAAGATGATGAAAAATAATAAAATTGTTTATTTGGTAGAAGGAGAATGCGAAAGAGCCTTAATAGACGCATTAAAGAAAGAACCAAGCTTAATTGAATCTGGTAAAGTTATAATACATAATTCGGTACAAAAGATGCTTTCTAAAAGCTTTATTATGACGTTATCTAGAGGTACATTAGTAGTTTTGGTTTTCGATACAGATGTTTTAAATGAAAATAAATTGTTTGAAAACATTAATTTATTAAGAAAATATGGAGCTTCATATAAAATAATAACTATACCTGAAGTAAATAATTTTGAAGATGAAATAGTTAGATCTACTGATGTTAATAATCCTATTGAATTAACCAAAAGTAAAAGTATTTCAAATTTTAAAAATGATTTCATACATGCAAATAATTCTAGAAGTTTATTAGAAAAGCATAAATTAGATATAAATAAGTTGTGGGTTAAAGAACCTACTAATTCATTTAAAGATATAAAACAAATGAGTTCTATTATAAAAAAATACAAATAATATAAATTCTTAAATTGGTACCAATTTAGTAGATAAATAAAATAATTAAAAGAGAAAAATTATTGCAAGTCAATTATAGTATAGCTAGCTCTATTTTGAACGGGCTATTTTTAATTTATAGCTAATTTTTCGCGAAATTGAAATCACACCATATTGTGAAAATTGCATTATATGAAAGAGCATGTTGTGGGTTGATTATTCATAAAATAATAATATATGTGTCAATTATATATTTAATTAAATCTGTTTTATCAACATAATAATAGTTTTGTGCCACAGCATTATCTTCAATATCTATTGACATTTATAATTCATACTAAAACCTCGTTTCTGTTTAAATTTTACATAAAAACCACCGAAAACCACTAAAATCGAATAAAAAACCACGATTTTTTAAAATAAACTACCATTTTAAGAGAAAAAACCACCAAAAACCACTAAAATTAATATAAAATATTTTTCTACAATTTTAATCAAGTTTTCAGTATCCTTAAAAGCTTCCCATCTAATAATTAAATTTGGTTAAAAAGAAAGATTGATCAGAGATGATTTTGTATCTAATAGAACTTCGATTATTATTCTTCATTATAACAGGTTAAAATGTAAGGAATGTCTAAAGATGTTTAATGATTCATTACCTACACTTGAGGCAAAAAAATCCCTATCACTTGCCCTTAAACTAAATATAATCGAAGATTTAAAACAAGAAATTTCTTTTACAAATATTTCTATCAAAAGACATGTCTCTATCCAAACTATAATAGATATATTTGAAACATATGTATCCTATGACAGGAGACCATTTGGCGATTTTTTGTGTATGGATGAATTTAAAAAATTAAAACATTTAAAAGGCAAATATGCTTTCGTTATGTTTGATCCAAATGCTCACAAAATAAATGATATTCTTGAAGATAGAATTCAATCTACTATTGATGATTGTTAAAGATGTAGAAAATGATATATTCGTTTTCAAACCTTAGCATCCTTACTTTTTCGTTTTTTTCTAACAATTATTGATTTCGCATTTTTTTAAAATAAGAAATAATTTTTGACAAATTGGAATAATAGAGAAAAAAAGCTTATAACTTGCGTTATTCGAAGTTTTTGTATCACATAACGCAAGTTATAAGGCGAAAAATGCGTTATATTGTGCGTTATTAACTATAAAAACGTTTGATAACGCTTGAAATGAATTGTGAAAATGGTATAATTTTAAGTGAAAAGAGATGATTAAATTATGGTTGGAAGAAAAAAAGAAATTAGAGAATTAAATGATATTTACAATAGCAATAAAGCTGAATTGGTCGCTATATATGGGCGTAGAAGAGTTGGAAAGACATATTTAATTGATGAATTATTTAAAGATAATATTTCTTTCCGTCATACTGGTTTGCCTCCAATTTCTAATGAAGAGAAAAAAAGTAATTATAAAAGACAATTAGATTCATTTTACTACAGTTTGTTGAAAGCAGGCTATTCTAATGCAAAAAAGCCAAAAACATGGCTTGATGCTTTTTTTCAATTAGAATGTTATTTAGATACTATAAAAAGCAAAAGAAAAGTAATCTTTATTGATGAATTACCATGGATGGATACAGCTAAAGCTAATTTCTTAGAAGCATTTATAGATTTTTGGAATAATTATTGTTGCTTTCATAATGAAATAATGCTAATTGTTTGTGGTAGTGCTTCCTCATGGATTTTGGATAATGTCATTCATAATGTTGGAGGATTATACGGAAGAGTAACTCATCAAATTCAATTATTACCATTTAATTTGCATGATTCTGAATTATTATTGACAAATAATGGAGTAAATCTTTCTAGATATGAAATTACTCAAATATATATGGCAGTTGGTGGTATACCATATTACTTGAATTATTTTAAGCCTGGCTTATCAGTTGCTCAAAATCTTGATTTATTATTTTTTAATAAGGATGCCAGGCTAAATGGCGAATTTGAACAATTATTCTCATCACAATTTAAAAATTATGAAAAATATAAAGAGATTGTTGAAAAGCTTGGTGATAAGAATATTGGTTATACTGTTACTGAGCTAGCATCTGAATTGAAATTAGAAAAAAATGGAAATTTATTTAATATATTAAAAGCATTATCAAAAAGTGAGTTTATTATTTCATATGTTCCTTATAAAGGAAATAGAAAAGAAATATATTATAAACTAATTGATCCTTTTTGCATTTTTTATTTGAAACAAATAAGAGGTAATGAATTGCACGATAATTATGCGATAGAAAACTATAATGGTCAAAAATTTGCCGTTTGGAAAGGTCTTGCATTTGAGACAGTATGCTTCAATCATCTTAATGAAATTAAAGTTAAATTAGGTATTTCTGGTGTTTCTTCTATAGGTTCTTTATGGTACAAATCAAAAGAAGAAAAAGGGGCTCAAATAGATTTAATTATTGAAAGAAAAGATAATATTGTTAATTTATGTGAAGCTAAGTTTTATTCTTCTGAATTTGTATTGAATAAGAATTATCATTTGGATTTAATGCAAAGAGAAGAATTAATTAAAAATAAAATATTAAAGAAGCAAAGTATTTATAATGTTTTAATTACAACGTTTGGTTTAAAAAATGGTGAGTACTCATCTGATTTTGTAAATGTAATAACATTAGATGATTTATTTGAATGAATATTTCGCCTGAATAGCGCCAGCAATTCGCAGTTAGAGAGCCACCTATTCGCG
>DJXM01000006.1:0-49433 GCA_002449755.1 Caryophanales bacterium UBA7004 | reverse complement strand
AATAGAGCCATTAATACATACGAATAGAGCCACCCTTTTTAAAAGCGGATGGCTCTATATTTTTTATAGCGAATGTACATAAACTAAATATGTTTTACATATTATATGTTTATTTCTTCAATTAGTTTTTTTCTTTGAATGAATTCTAAGAACCTAGGTAGTGATAGATTTATAGTTCCCCATGTATTTGCTAGAATGATTCCTTTTTTTACTAGCCTATCTTTATATACTGATAATTCATTTTGCTTTATATTAGATTCTTTAATTAATGTAGAAACATCTGTTTCATATCCTTTTAGCGCTTTTAATACATTTTTATCTTTGGTTGATAAGCTTGACCATAATTTTTCATAAACATAATCAAATAGATATTCATCATATATTCTTAATACATCATCATCAATTTCTTTTTTATCTTGTTCCCATAGAACATAGCCTAGTGCTTGATATGCAAAGGCATATCCCTTAGTTTCAGAAGCTAAATATAATGCTTTATTAATATCTATATTAAATGTTTCAACATATGAATTTGCGATTCTATTAATGCTTAAAGGATCTAAATATATTTTAGGTGCTCTATATAAAAATGTTAAAGATTTTTCATTTTGTAAATTAAATATATTTTCATATAAACCAGTCATAATCAAAAATAGGTTGAATTCCTCTCTTAATAGGATTTGAAATGTATGAGAGAAAGCTTTTATGTATTCATTTACAGTTACTTCATCTATAGCTATTATAACTTTAATATTATTCTTTTTTAATACTTTTAGCATTTCTTCAATTACAGATTCAATATTAGTTACTGGTCTTTTTCCAGTTAATGAAAAAGATATTCCATGAAAAGAAATATTAAAATCTTTTTCCATAAATAAATGCTTTACATTTGCTCTATCATATAATTTTGAAGCAAATGATTCTAACATATTTAATTCAGGATTTATGTCAATTACAATATAATTGTTGTCTTCAATAAATTTTTTTTCGATTGATGTTAATAATACTGTTTTACCAGAACCTCTAACTCCTGTTATTAAAAATGTTCTTGTTGATGGATTTTCACTTTTTATTATCTCTGTAATATTATCTATTAAATCAATTCTATTGATGTATTTATTTGGTATATATCCAAATGCTAAAGTGAATGGATTGTCTTTAATCATATTTATCTCCTTTATAATTTTTTATAATTTGATATTACTTTTATAATTTTTTATAATTTCAATATTATTTTATAATTTTTTATAATTTTATTCAAGCATAAATATTGTAAGAAGAAAATAGAGCCACACTGTGGCTCTATCTATCCATTTGATACTTCATCATTTTGTTCATAAGATAATGTTAATCTATATTTAGGTAAATTGAATTTATTTGCAGTAAAATTTGCTGCTTGAGGCCTTATTCTAACCTGTAGCCATAAATCTAGTCTTCCTACGCTTAAAGTTCCTGTATAGGCTGGAATTATCATTGTTTCACTTAATGGATTTAATTCTATTCCATCATATGAACTGTTATTTACAAAGTTTGTCCAATTTGAATATGTTACAGAAGAATCAGCAGCAACAATACCTAATCTAGTTTCAAAATTAGAAAGAATTGTAGTATCTATATTTTCATCTATAAATTCAAATTTAAATTGGTTTTCAAGATTAGAATAATTAGTTATTTCAAATTTATAGCTATATACCTTACTTGGAGCGGCATTTAAAATAGTAACAGCATTTAATAGGTTTGCTTGAGAATCTTGTGATAATGCATATCTTTGATCTACATAATTAAATGAATACATTTCATCATGATAAATATTTTTATAATCAACCTGTGCATTAGCTTCAGCATTATAATACTTGTTTTCATTTCCAGCTTCGACTAAATCAGGTACCCCATTATAATTTGTATCATTTGCTTCATATAATGTAACAAGTGAATCAATTTGTAGGATATTAAATTTCATATCTGTCATTCTATCAGTTGATAAATACCAACCAAATGCTATTATGACAATTGTTATTACCGCAGCGGCCACAGCGACTACGGGTAATATTATTTTATATTTTTTCATAGCCACCAAAGCCACCTTTCTATTTTATAAATAAATAGATTTCTCCAATGTTGAAATCTCTTTCTGATAATAGATTACCATAGCTGTTTTCAGCTTGTGCAATTAATCTATAATATTGAGAGAAGTCTTCATAAATACTGAAAGTATAATATAGAGAACCATAATCCTTATCCCATACATGATTTAAAATGATTTTATCAAGTGTTGGACTATCGTTTTGAGCTATATTATAGCTGCTAAACCATGTGTAGTTTTCATCTGCTTCAAAATCACTAGCAGCGACATCGTTAGCATCCTTTAAACTAATGTTTTTATATCTAAATGCACCAGTTACATAATGGCTTTTTTCATCAACTACAAATTGGTCACCAACAATGTTTTTTAAATAGATTTGATAATTCTTGCCGTCCTTGCTTGAATCAATGCTATAGCCGATTGTAATATCTACATGCTCACCTGGTAGCATATCATTTACATAGAAATATGTATTTGGTTCAACAGTAATAGGTGTAGCCTCTGTATCGTCATAATATAATATTTCTGATGTATCTAGTACTAGCTTACCGCTAGAGTTCTTTTTATAGGTATTTGTTGTAACATCACCATTTAAGCTATATCTTACAGCCTTAACTGTATCTAGCATTTTTACTGAATCATCACTTGCAGATACACCAGTAACTCCTGATACAGTGGCAGTAGAATTAGTTACATACCATCCAAAAATGGAGAAAACTAATAATAAAGCTGTAAGTGATAATGTAATAATATTAGTTATCAATTTAATTTTTTGATTCTTTTCCATATTAGCTTTCTCCTTTCTTTTTAATATCTATCTACATAGAATTTTACATTTACTGTGTTTTCGTCAAATGTGTAATTTACATAGAAGTAAGTAGCGTCTTTTGCATCAGTTCCACCACCATAACCCCACGTAAAGGTACCACCAGTGTTTTGTAATGATAAATTATTAACTGTATAAACATTTTTAATTGTAGGATCATATAATGTTTCAATACTTACCTTTTTTGATAATTTATTTTGATATATTAATGATTTCAATTTTACATAATCATTATAATCATCACTATCTGCATAAATTACAGGTATTCCACCTGAAACTTGATTAAATACAGAAACACCATTTCTTAATAAGTCATTATATGTTTGTAAATTAGTAATACCTAATGAGCCATTAATTGGGTTATTTGTTGTTGCATTATTGCTATAAACATAAACCTCTTCAAGATTTGTTAATTTAATTAAATCATTGAAATTATTAATAGTATTATTAGAAACATCTAGTACTTTAATTGAATTCATATTACATATTGCAGAAATATCACTTATTCCACAACCACTTAAATTTAATTCTGTAACTGAAGTCATAGAAGAAATAGATGTTAATACTTGAGGTGATAATGTAATTCCGCTTAGATTTACCTTTGTAATCTTAGTTAAATTACCTATACCAGCATAATTAGTAACACTTGATAATGTACTATCAATTGTTTTGTCTAGCGCTACATCTAATGATAGCCAGCTTTTTGGTATAAATGAATCACTATTTACACTAGATGCTTGAATATCAGCTTCACTTGCATCTGGATTGAAGTTATTATAAATCCAAGCGAAGAAGTATTTATCCTGAACTGCATTAGTAGCAGTTGATGTGCTATTCCAGAATAAACCACCATCAACAGTGAATGTTGAGCTTGTTAATTCTGTTATGTAATCATTACTATCTTGAGCTCTATATTTATATAAATTCCAATCACTTGCAGGATTAAATTTGTAATTATATAAAAGCAACATATTTACACTATTTGTTGTTGCGTTTTGAGCATCAATCGTAAATATATATTTAGCATCACCAGACTGTGCAATCTGTGATAGTGTGATACTATCATTAGTATTATCATCACCGTCTGGATTAGATAAATATGCATCTAATTGAGCAGTTAATGATGCTTCTGAAGAATATGTATTAAATTTAAATGTCGTAGCGCCATTATTATATGATAATACAATTTTCAAGCTTGATGGCATACCTAGTGTATATGTATATTTATTGAATTCCTCATCGCCTGCTGTTATAGATTCTAACTCAAATACATTTGCAAAATCATAACAAATATATGGAGCTCCAGTTCCGAAACAGAATGGCATCTCAAATGATTGAGTCATATCAGTAACTACCATAGGATCATATAAATTATAATATGATAAGAAACCTGATAAAGTATCTCCACTTTCAGCCAAATAATCGATATATAAATCTATATCTATATTTTGAGCATCAGTTCCTGAGCCAAATGTGAATGTAACTGTTAAATATGATGATTTAGCAGGTGGAACCTGTCCATCAATTACAGTTAATTCATAATTTGAATAATTATAATATGTTAATGCGTCACTACCAGTCTTTAAGCTATAAGATAATTCTGTAATATTATATGATGTTACATATGAATATAAGCTACCTAATTCACTACCTAATTGATCGAATTTATATAATCCCTTTTTAGGCTGTGATGAATCATAAATGATAGCACCACCATATAGCTTATTAAGTATAAGTCTAGCAATAGTTTCATAGTCTCCTACATATGCAGAATACATGTTAAGAGATTCAGTTATTGAATCATTATATGTAATTACTAAATGGAAACAATCTCCATTTGGTTCTAATATATAAGTATTACCATCATTATGAGATGTTGTATTTACACTATTTCCTGCTAAATCAGAAACAGTATATGAATATGTAATAGTTCCATCTAATCCAAGTAATGGTAATTTAACACCATGATTAAATTCGTAATAATAATCTTCTAATAAAATTGTTTCATTTACTCTTAAATCAGTACCATGATAATAATCACTTATATAATCCATTAGTAGCTGCTTAGCTACTTGATTCTTTATTGTAGAATTACTTAAGTTAACTACATGTAATTTAAATGTGCATGAAATTGGATTATCCCATGATTTATGATTTATACTAGCAGTTAAATTAACATCAGCTGAAGTATCAGGTAATGTAACCTTACCATCATTAGTTAATATTGCTTTATTATTAGATTCATATGTTATCTCAATATCAGTAGATAAATAATGATTAGGTAAATCTAAATCCTTATAAATATAAGAGCATACATCTTCATTTCCACTGTTTGATGCACATGAAGTTTTAGTATAAATAAATTTATCATCTGATATATCAAATAATTCATCATTTACAGTATTAAAATCCTCAAATTCAACTCTTTTATTAATGTCAGATGCTATATTATTTCCGATTAAATATAATGCAGAATATGCAGTATATTTAGGGTCAATATTTAATAAATTAACACATTCTTCTTCATTAATAGTAGTACCATTATTATTGTATGTCATACTATTTGTAATGAAAGAAGCATAAGGTAAATCTATAGTGATTTTACCTGTTCCTTTAGTACCAAGTGATACTACACCACCATACATACTAAATGTACCAGCATAGCCATTCTTAAATTGTAATTCATGATCATTTAAATTTATTGTTTTGCCATTTAAATCTAAATGAACATCATTAGTAATAATAATATCATTTGTTAAATCAATGTTTGATTTTAATCTTAATATTTTTCTATTATTAGCATTAGTTACTTTATTTGAATCATTATTACTACTAGCCTTTGAATTATTAAATAAATCATCAAAAGAGGCTATTAGAACTACATTTTCATCTGTAATACCAGATTCAGCACTTACGTCTTGTTCTTTATTAAAACTGAAATAAGCAAATAATGTTATTCCAATTGATAAGAACAAAATAGAAGTAATGCTAATTAATAATATTAATTTTTTATTAATTCTTTTCATAAATAGCCTCCTTTCTAATTTTAAATTAATGATCCAATAAACTTTAACCTATAAGTTTTAATATATTCCTTAGTTACAACCCCGTTACTAATTTCTCTAATTAAAGCAGATATTTGTACAGTGAATGTTCCTGAATAACCTAGGTAATCGCCTGCTGATATTTTATGCATTTTATCATTGGTTAATTTAGTATATGTTTTTATATCGTTAGCAGTTAATCCTAAATCATTAAATTTAACCAAGTTAACAATATTTGTCTTTTCATCTAATACGATTTTATACCATCCAGAGTTGAAATATCCGAATGCATTTTGTGTTGAATAGAATACATCTCCAACATTAGCAGCTCCTGTACCCATATCTTTTAATATGTTTCCGGATGTATCAGTTTTATATGAGCTTATTTCCACCCATTCAAAAGCTGTATTGGTTACATTTGGCATAATTCTATAGACATAACCTGGTCTTACATAAATACCACTTGAAATGTATCTTGCTGTACCATTGAAGCCATAGTATTTACCATAATATTCACCATAACGATAATCAGTAAAGTGTGAATTGGCTGTTTTAAGAAGAGAATCCATAGTGGTTCCAGTATCATTTGTCAATGTTCCATCATATTGATTCCATGTTAAAACATTATTAGTAATGCTTAATTTGTAACCTGAATTTTGTGTATAAGATGTATTGATTCCATCTATTGATTCTTTATAAACATATTCTGATGTACTAGCTGCATTGTATCTATAAATATAGTCAAAACCTTTACCCACTTCATTATAAATTGTCACTTTTTTATCTAGATTTACTTTGGAAGTTAATGCTGAATCAATGGTTGTCACATAAGAAACATAAGGAAAAGCAACGACTTGATCATATTCCCATGTTGATGATAAATCCTCATTCCAATCGTCCCAGTCTGGTGGATAAGTAGTAGTCATATCATTTCCTGGCAAACTATCTTGTGCAGTTGTAGCATAAAATGTATTTGATTCACTTAAATTATTGTATAAAACATAATTGATTCCATTTGAAGGAATAATATTTTTGGTTCCACCATTTGTTTCATAGTACCAAAGTTGCCAATAATAATAGCTTCCTGATTGAGTATAAGTTCTAGATCTAGTTTCAACAGGATATATATATTGGGAATTAACTCTAATAATTGTGTTAGGATTTATTTGTATACCATTAATTATGGTTGCATCGCCTATATAATAATAATACTTATCAGGCCCAAGCATCGAATCAAATATTGTTTTTTCGATTTCTGTAATATCAATAACATAATTTTCTACTTTAATTATTTCATAACCAGCGCTATAAACATTTATTTTTGTATTAGTTCCGTTTGTGTAATAAATGTCTATATATGGTTTTGTTAGCGTTGGATATGTATAATTTTGGTTTATATTTGAAGTGGTTATAGTATTACTATTATTTCTAAATCTAAATGAATTATTATAAAATCTTATTGTTCCGTTTTCAGATGATACAAAATCATTTTGAATTGTATATGTAACAGCATCAGTGATGTCTGTAACGCAGTAAATATAATTATTGTTGTCTGAATTTCCTTTTTGACCAACAAAATAAATTTCATTATTTCTTATAAAACATATATACATTTGCTCGTTATTCCAACTTGAGTATGAACCTATTGTTGTATTTTCTGTATATTCTTTATTTAATAATTTGTTTGCTTCTTGTTCTGTTAAATAGAAAAATGAAAGCGCAGAAGAAGCTGTTGTTGTTCCTGTTAGATAATTATTACTTGCATCATATGAAGCATAGTAAGTAGTAGTAATAAGAAAACCAGTAGTATAACTAAATCTATAAGATACAAGTGATATTGTTATTGTTTTATTTTGAGGTGATTGGGCGAAAAAAGTCGTTGTTTGATAATTTGTTTCAGTTCCTTGATTCTTAACCTCTGAACTATAACTATTAGATGCTGTAGGCAAGTATGAATTTACATCTGGCATAGTAGAATCTGCTAATGATTCTTCAATTATTGAGATGGAATCATAACTATTTATAGGATCAAAATTTAAATTTGTCGTGTAATTTGCTTTATAAAGCTTATCTTTTCTAAAAATGATTGTATTATCGCCATATGTATAAGTAAAATCTTCATTACAATAATAATATGGAGAAATAAATTTATTCATTTCTTTGATAGTATTAATTTCTGGATAAGAACCTGCAGCAGTTATTCTAGCACCATTTATTTCATTTCCATCATCAATTCGCCATGTAACTGATGTACCTGTCCCATTTTCATCATAAACAACATTTGTCATATACATATATTGAGTAATGAATTTGTTGAAATCTGATAATTCGGCAAGCATTGATGCATTAGAAGCATTTGTGTAAGTGTTTGTTCCTAAAGCATTAGTATATCTTACTGTACAAGTAGAAGAAGCTATATTATCTATAGCAAATTCTTGATAATCATATTCAACACCTATTTGTTCTATATTAACAGATGTATAATTTCCTCTATTAACATTTACTAATTCATTTACACTTTGTATACCAGAATTATTAGATAAATCTAATTCTTTTAATTTAGAGAAATTTTTAATATTACTTAAATCGAAATTAACTGAAGAGTGAGCAACATGCTTCATTGTTAATGTTTCTATTTCAGTATTGTATAAACCAGTTCTAGCAAATACTGTTGCTAGACCATTTTCACTTAAGAAAATAGCTAGATTTGAATCACCATTAAATGTTAATGTTTTTAAATTAACAAAATATGATAATATTGACTTAATATTATCTGCATTTGTAATATAAGGAATATTACTATTCAAGCTTGAAACAAATGGATTAGTATTAGTAGTTCTATCGTATGTCGGCAAATCGTATGCTTTTTTATCATAGAAAGCTCTTATGATTTTTGCCACACCATCAGCATTAAAATATGTAGGTCTAACTAGAGATGCATCAAATGCATTAATTAGTGCATTTCCAAGAACTTTGAAATCATCAATGCTATACTTATAATAATAATCAGGATACTTGTTTAATACATCTCTTATAAGTGTTTGATTTGATGATTTGAATGTTAAATTGATAGATCCTGTTGGACCGTTTGTATCTCTACTGTTTTTTGATGAAACACAAGTCAGCCAAAATGATTTTAAAACTTGTAATTCGTTTTCTGTGATGTACGATGTTTTATCACTATAATATTCTGGAATTGCATAGTATGCATTCCAGTTACCATCATCACCATTTCCTGTTATTCCTGAATTTGCTCTATGCCAGTAAGTGCCATCAGCAGCTTGAATTACGTATTGTGTTGTAAAAGTAACAGGTGTTTCAGTATAAGCACTTTCATCTAGGCCAGTATTTGATTCCACACCACTATATTTATTTATTGTGAATGTACTAACTTGAGTATCACTATGATACCATACATAATAGTAGTTATATTGTTGTTGACATGGAGCGATATATCTTTTGTTGCTATTTACGGTTGTAGTACTTAATGCATATCTTTGAAGTACTTCCATATATTTACCGAATAAATTACCATAGTTTTCGCTTGAATAGGTAATACTTTCGTTACCCATACAAGCAATTACTTGATTTAATATATCTGATTTAGTGAAAATATATCCTGGTGCTACATTAAATACTTCATTATATAATGAGTCCCATTCTGAATCAGTTTCTCCAGTAGAAGACTTATAATATTGCTTCAATACGGCGATTTCATCATTGTTTAAATAATCCTCGGCATTAGCTTTAGTATTACCTAATGTACCTAATAATGATGTATTAGATACAACAGAAGAGGCCGTAACTCTAGTATCTCCTGTTGCCCATTCAATAAGTCTTGCAAAATCATAAGCTTGTGTATCAGTAGTAGATGTTGGATTTGAATCAGCTACTTGATAGTTAAGTACAGTAGTACCTGGAGCCTTAATGTTATTTCTCTTTTCAGCTGTTTTTGTTAAATAAATTTCGTTTGCGTTATATTCTTCAACATATTTATCATCACCAACGATATCTCTTATTAAAATATAATCTAAATTGCTATCAGTTAATGATGAACCTGATGTTGTATATCCTGTTTCTTTCTCAATTTCTTTGCTAGGTAATTGATTTACTACCTGATATTTAGTTGAATTATAAATTGAGATTGTGCCAAAATCTTCAACATGAAGAGCGGCAGGTACTACAACATAGAATGTTCTAGATTTAGATGTTTCACCTGATTGTCCTTCTCTATAGAATACAGTTGCTGTAAAAGCTACAGTAGTTTCATATTCATTGAAATATTCTGGATTAATTGAGAAATCATATTTCTCTGTTGTTTCATTATATACAATTCTAGGAATTATATTTGAAGTGCCTGAATATTTAATAGTATATTCATCACTTATTGTATTAGTTGTTTTATCTAAATAATGATAGCTTAATGAGAAATCACCCTTTTCATTAGCCATACCATCATCAATTCTTGTTGTAAGAATATTAGCTAATACATTAATTTCAGCTAATTCTTCAGAAACCTGAGTAAATGCTTTTTCAAGTAATTGGGTATTAGAACCTACTGAAATACTGATATTGATATTTGTTGAATATCTTTCATTATTACCAAAATCACCTGTAACTGTAATTTGAGCATAATTATTTAAAGTAATAGTATTTAAGCACACAGTGTTATTTGATTGAGTAATATAATCATAAGCATTTGTTTGAGCTTCTGTCATAGAATAAGTTATAGATTCTAGACCGATATCCTTAAATGCCTTCCAATCAAACATTTCTGATGCTGTAGGTGTCTTATATGATGTTCTATAATCGTAAGTATTAAATGTTCCATCATTATTTTGACTTACAATTGGTAAATAATATAATGCTTCATCATTATCAGCTGAGCTATTCCAAACTGAATTAATTACAAGTGGGGAAATCTCCTGAACTAATTTATAGAAATTAATTTCATTATTATGAGCTGAAACCTTAAAAGAATAAGATCTAGTAATGATTGTTTCATTAACCTTAATTTCAGCATAAAGTGTAACATCTGCATTTTCTAATCTATCAGCAGTAATCATACCACTATTAGTAATGATTGCCTCATTACTTGAAGTCCAGGTAATATTTGCATTTTGAGATGGAATATAAGTAGGTAAGAATAAATCTGATGTTATAGTTGCTCCATCAGAAGGCATATAAGCTAATGTTGCATCTAGTAATGCTGTTTTAGTACCTAAAATCTTAAATGAAATAACCTCATTCTCTAATTTGATAGATGCAATCTTGTTATAATATTCATTTGAGCTATTAGCAACAATCACATTAGGTGATGTAAATGTACAATTAGAATTTGCAGTAATAGTATGACCATAGAATGCATAATTTCCTAAAATGTCAGTAGTTGATCCTGCAGCTACTCCATATCCTAATTGATCTTTAATATAATCTTTAACTAAAGCTAATGCTGCTTCAGCATCATATTTTGTTTTAGTAACTACTACATTAAATGTACCATTTCCTAAAATCTCAATTAATGCGTCTGTATCATTTAATGTGATATTACCATTTAATGTACATCCGTTTAAAGCAATTTTTACAGGATTTAAGATTTCATAATCAACATCATTTGATAATGTTAATGTGTTACATAAAACAATAGAAGGAATTGTACTAAATAAATTAGAATTGACATCATCTAATGCTTTTTTGAATTCATCTACAGTGGAAACAAAGATGTTATCATAATAATCTGCATTTTCAGTATATGTAGTTATAGTTATACCAATCTCTTTATTATCAAATATTGAGTTATCAGCACCCTGATGTAATTCAAATTTGAATGAATCAGTTGATGAATTATTAATTCCTATAAAATTATATTGTGATTGAATTTCAGTTTCATTATCAATAATGTCATATAATTGACCAACATATTCATCATTATAATAAACTAAAATTGCTTTTAATAAATTAGAATTTGAATTAGCATCCTTTAATCCAATAGTATATCTTCTATGTAATATACAAGAATTTGAAGCGGAATTCTCAGTTGTTATTTGAACTGTTTTAATATCTCCAGCCTTTGTATATACCCAGTTATCGAATGAGTTAGTAGAAGATGTATATACAGTAGATGCGTTAACAGTCGCAGTTGAAACTTCAATATCTCCTCTTGTAGATGTGCTAGCTATGGCAGCATAAATAATTGCTGTTATAGACGATATTAAAATTATAGAAATAGAGATTATGAATATAATTTTTAACTTAAATTTATTCATGATTTCACCTCCGAAACTATGATTTTTAATGCTTTAAAACTAAATCGATAGATAGAATAAAAGTCCTATGATTACTATCTTTAAATTTTATTGAGTTGCTATTAAATTTTATATAAAAAATAAATAAAGACAGCCCAAAATAACATCAATTGTAACTGGCTGTCTTTACTTTAAGACCCTATAGCTTTGCGTCACAAAATTGCTTTTGCTTTGCCCTCATTCTTATATGTAAATTTCATTTAATTAAAACACATAAATAATAGGATGAAACTATTACTGTATTTACATTATACGTGCTGAAATAAAAAGTGTCAAGAAAAAGTGAGCATTTACTCACTAAATTCTATCTCTTTAATTATAAATTAAAGGATTCAAAAAAAAATATTTATATATGAGTAGAGTTATACATTTTTAATAGCGATTTAGAGAAAAAATATACAGTTATAGAATTATTATTTTTCGATATTATTTAATGCTATTTTTTCATACTTAATGCACATAAATGCCTAAAGTGTTTCGTGAAATTGTTTTTTTAGTGAGTGCTCACTCACTTTGACTTGACATTTAATCCATAATTACCTATAATGGTTGTGGAAAATAAAAATGAGGTCTCGAAAATACTACTTTTTTGATAAAAAAATGAATTATTTAAAAGCCTTGTTTATTTTTTTGATTTAAATATTTGGCAAAGCAGGAGTGATCCTGTGACGCAAAGCTATAGGGTCTTATATATTTAAGATAGCCAGTTACATTTTTAAGTAGTAAATGGCTATCTTTTTTTATCGAATAACTTTTGGGGGAAAGTGAGTTATGAAGAAGCGTAATATTATAAACTTAATAACACTTGTAATAACTACCTTTCTTTTAATATTTGTTGGTAGAGCTTGGTATGTCACTAATGAGAAGGCCTCAGTTAGTGGCATTAATGCTGTATCTGCTAGTGATGCATTTACGTTAGAGCTGCAAAGAGGAGAATATAATGCCGGTAGTACTGATAAATGGACTTGGTTTGACACTAATAATTTATCAGTAGCTAATATGCAGCCAGGAAATGCTTTTTTCTTTAGATTTAAAATTGTAGCATCTAAGGCTGGAAAATTTAAGGTTTCTTTAAATAAGATTGAGTCATCAATTCAAGCTGGTGTTTTAACTAGAAGCTCTGAAGGTGAAGCATCAAATATAAATTATTTTGTTGAGCTTTATTCTACAAAAATATTTAAAATGGATGATGCGACAAAGCTTACAATTAAAAATGCTACTACTAATTTAGGTGTCTTATATGATAATTACACTTCAGAAGATGGATTTAAATTAATGGATTATAAGGTGCAGGATACATTTAAGTTTTATGATTATGGCTTAGGTGCTAATGATTATTTTAAAACGATGGATAATAATGTATCAAATGATGGTGCTGTAACAACTAATGCTAAAAGATTAAATGAGGTCAGTGCTGAATATACAATTGCTAGTGTAGAGGAATCTAATACATGGTATGGATATTTTGCATTAGAATTTAATGAAGCTTTATCATTAGTTGAATATAAGCATTTAGACGGAATTGTAAAAAGTGATAGTAATTTATATCAAGCACAAATGCTATCTATTAAGGAATTTGCTTTAGAGGAGATTTAGGATTTAGGGAAGGAGTTACTATATGAAAGAGAAAAAGTTCAGAATTATGAGTAGTATTTTATCAATAGTGGCTCCACTAATGATGCTTACTACTATAATTGTTTTTATTTCATATGGCTGGTATATAAAAAGACAGCAAACAGCAAATATTGATGCGACAACAAAGAATGTTGCTGTTGAATATACATTTTATAGTGATGAAACAAAGAATGTTTTAAATTATACAGTTAGTAATTTAGTATTCTTTGATGAGGATTCAAATGTTGAATCAAAAAAGATTGAATTAAAATATTTATCTAACATGGCTGTTTTAATGACAATCAATTTAAAAAATAATAGTGAAAATGATATTACATATAAATTAACATTTGAATCAGCAAAGGATGTTACTTTAGATGATGAAAAAAATGTTACATCAAAAGCATATATATCATGCTTATTTTATAATTTAGAAAATATTCCATCTACTGTTAGTACTGTAAAAGGAATAAGAGAATTAGAACAAGATGGTGTTACTTATTCAAATACAGATACACAATTTAAGGCTGAATATGATTCAGGTTATGATGAATCTAATTTAATTAAATTAGCACCAGAAGCTGAAAAAACAATTTCTATCTATCTATTTGGAGTTCAAGAAATTGATTCAGCTAAGAATGATGATTTCTTATATGAATTAAATTCAAATAATGAAAAAGTTTTAAAGGATTATTTATTTAGCTTAACTATTTTATCAGTTCCTGTTGGAGATGTTGAAGTATCTGAGGTTTCAAACCAAAACAATGATAATGTTGAGCCTTAAGAATTAGATTTAGAAGGGAAGTAGTAATATGAAGAAAGTAAAAGTTAATATTGCATATTTATTAGGCCTACTTGTCCTTCTTTCATCTATTGGATTAGTATTTGCCGCATTCATATTTAGTCAAACAACAAATGTTACTGGTAAATTAGGTGGAGTAACTATTGAATCTAAAAAGTATCTTATTTATGCTAAAGAAAATAATGTACCTGAATCAAATCCTAATTACAGTAAAGCTGATGCATTAAGAAATGATACAGTTGCTGTAGTTGAAGGAATTAAGTTAAATTATACTTCAAGCTATAATCTAATTGATGCTTCAAAAGAGCCATCTTTTATTGAGGGTAAGAATTATTTTGTTAAGGTTGATAATGATTATATTTTAGCAGATACAATTGCTGGTACAAATTCAGTTAAATATAATAATGTAACTTATTCAATTGGTCAGTGCTATGAAGAAACTAGAAGCTATTCTGGTATTAAAGAAATTACTTCACTATATGATTCTGAATTAAATGATTTAACACCTGAAATATCAGATAATGATAAATCTATATTTAGTTTTACTTTAGCTGATTCAACAATTACTATTGATACTGAATTTTCACAAACTGAAGGTACTATTACTGAAGCAACCGTAACTCCAGAGGCTAAAAAATATAAGGCAGTTATTGGTGTTGATGGCTTAAGTATGGTTATTATTGATACAAATATTACTCATACTGAAAATGGCTATACAGAATTTGATGCTACAAGCTCTAAGATTACTTGTAGTGCAACTAAGAGTAAGTATTTTGATGATGATGTAACATCAAAATATTATTTATCTCAATTAGGATTACAATTTACTTTTAAATCTGAAATTGCTGTATATGTAAGAATTCATATCCAGGATGCATGGACTAGAACAAGAGCATATTCATCAAATACAAAGGAATTATATGTAATGAAGGATTTGGCTGGTGGCAAATCACCATTTAGTGTATCTAGCGTAGATTGGTTTTATGATGAGGCTACAAATTATGTTTATTTAAAGCAAATGTATGTTCCTGCGAAGGATGAAACTACAGGTGAATTTAAATCTACTACATATACATTTGATGTAAATGAGGCATATTTTTATAATGCTGCTAGATCTAGCGCATTCGTTGATTATATCGATGTAGATGTTTCATTTACTGTAGATATCGTACAAGCCAATAGAGCAAAATCTAAATGGGGTATTGACCCTAGTGTTGATTTTAAAGATTAAGGAGGTGCCATAACTTATGAGTAATAAAAAGATTAATTTAAGAAATATAATTAAAAAATCTACTATTCTTACAGGAGCTATGGCTCTTTCTTTTGGTATTATAGCCCTAAATTATAATCAAGAGGATCCATATTTTTCTAAGCATAGAAGTAATTATAATAGTGATTTAGCATATATTAAGGATGCTACTGTACCTGCAAATACTACTTATATTACTATGACTCAAGCAAAAACAAATGCTCCTACTTCAGGTCAAAAGATTTCTATTTCTACATTTAATGAATTAATAGATTTTTCTAATTTATTAAATACAGAAGGAAAAGAAGCTTATTTAGATTATGATTATGAACTAATTGCAAATATCGAATGTGATGGTAGTAAAGACTTTAATCCTATTGGATATAAGCAAGGTAAGCCTTTTACTGGCTCATTTAATGGAAATGGCTATGAAATAACAAATCTACAATTTTCTAATGATTCGAAGTCAATGGCATACTATAGTATGTTCTCTGTTAATGAAGGAGAAATTACTAATGTTGGTTTAACATATCCAACACTTATTTTATCAAGTCCTAATGATGAATTAAAATCTAATGGTGGTGTTTCTTATTTAGTTGGTGATAATAAGGGTACTGTATCTAATTCATTTGTTATTGATGAGGCAACTAATTCTGATGATTCAGCTGGTATTACAGCTTATGAATGCCGTATCTCAACATTATGTGTGAAAAATGAAGGAACATTATCTAATAATTATGTTGCTGTTGATAGAGTTACAGATTCACAAAGTACATTTGCTGAATTTGCAGAAATTACATTAGAAGGAACAGCATCAAATTGTTATTATTATAATAATTCTATTTCTATGGTTGTTGGAAATAGAACTGTTTATAAGCCTTCAGCTAACTTAGCTGATAAGCCTACATCTACAGGTAATTATGTTTTATCTAAGGATGATTTAAAGACTGCTTTAAATGCAAAGGGATGGAAGACATCAGCTACTTATGGTTCATTATCAACATATATTCCTATTCCATATGGCGTTCAGCGTGGTTTAGCTTATAATGATGAAACAAAAACATTTACTGTAAGCAATGACAAAGATTATGCTTATATGTACGAATTATTCAATTATGATGACTATTTAGCATCAGAAAGAATAACTTATAAGATTGCAGCTGATATTGACTTAATATATCAGCCAGTAGAATCATATACATATACAAAGGGTATTGGTGCATCTATTATTGGTGATTCAATATCTGGTACAACTACATTAATTACAAATCAAAAATCTAATTATCCAACAATTTATAATGCTAAATTGATGGATGAGAAAAGAGTTGCTAAATCTGTAGGTGTAGATTGTTATGGTTTATTTAATTTCGTTACTGGTACTATTAAGAATTTAAATATCTATGCTGGTGAAGTATCTTTAGATAATATTTCAACAACATCAAATAATGTTAAAGGTATTGGTATTTTAGCAGGCTATATTGAATCTGCTCATATTGAAAATGTCCATGTTTATGGAGAGATTACTAAAGAAAATAATTCAGACATTAAAGAATATTATTTAGGTGGAGTAACTGGTATTTTAGGTGGTGCTGGTGTCTTAACTAATGTTACAGCTGCAGGTTCATTTAATATAGCAGCTGCAACAAATACTATTGGCACATCTGCTTATATGCAAGGTATCGCAATTGGTGGTATTGCTGGTTATTTAGAGGATTCCTTTGGACATATTAGTGATGCTACATCTGCAGTTAATATTGATACAAAGCTAGGATCTAGTAGTGTAACATACGCTGTTGGTGGAATTATTGGTGCTGGTTATACAACAAATTATAATTATGTTGAAAGTGGCTTAAATAAAACTAAATTAACAGGTAATTTAGAAAATGTAGGTAATATCACTGTTGGTGCAACATCAGGCACAAGCAGCTATTCTAATTTATATGTTTCTGGTATTATCGGTAGACATATGGGTACTACAGCACAAGTATCTGGCTTCAATAATATTGGCGAAATTAAAGCCTATGTAAATGCAAATAACACATATGTATCTGGTGTAGAAAATGTTGATTTTAATGTATCTAAATCTCAATTTAAAAATAATGCAGGTAAATCAATTTTTTATGCATCATCATTTACAAATGGAGAAGAAGTAAAGGTTTTAGGTAATCCTACTTTAGAAAATGATAATCTAAAATATACAAATGTTATTAATATTAAAGCTGGAAATGGTTTAGTATCTCAATTAGAAGGTATTTATAATTTAGCTTATAATGAAAAATATAATAATTCAGGTTCAAAGACTAAAGCTGCAATTACAGCTCAAGCCATTGATATGAATAAGGTTAAGAACTTTGCTCCTGTACTAAATGTTGTTGGTGGTACAGCAAATTATACGACTACTGTTTCTAAAATTTATAATTTAAGAGATTTAACATTTGATACATCTAATACTGTATCTACATCTACAAATTTCAAATATGCAGGTGTTGCATTAGGACAATATATTTCATTTGAGGATGTAAGAAACGAAGGTAAATTAACATTTACATTAGATAATGCAATTACAGGTAATTTAATTGTTGCTGGATTATTTGAAGAGGTCTCTTCAAAGATGAAAGCTACTAATATATATAATGCTGGTGATATTGACGTTAATTATACAGCTAATTTCACTGGTAATATTTATGCATCTGGTATTTGTTATAAAAATGAGAATGGATTTACTGATACAGAAATAGCAAAATATAATCCATCTAGTGATACATATGATAATACATTAGTTGGTTCAATTAATAATGCTATTAATAAAGGTAGTGTTAAGGTATCTAGTACATCATTTGGTGGTAATAGTATATCTTATGATTATGCATGGTATTTACAAGCAGTTGGTTGGGTTATAGAAGCAATAGTTCCAACTACTTCATATACTGGTGCTAGACTTATAGGTGATATTTTTACATCTGGAATTACATATGTGAATGAATCTGTAATTACAAATACTTTTAATTTAGGAGATGTAAAAGCACTAAATTATATAACTGATAAAACAACAACTAGATCAGTTGATGCCGCTGGTATTGCTGTAATTAATAGTGGTAAATATGCTTTTATTGAGAATTCTGCTAACAATGGTTCAATACTAGCTGCTAATTTATCAAGTTATGATTATAGTAACGTATTAACAACAAAGGCAACCAATGAAGCAGGGGATACTGGTGGAGTTGCAGTAAAGAACAATGTTGATGGCACTCCTACAACTTACTTATCTGATGTTAATGCAGCAGGTATTGTAGCAAGAAATGATAGAAAAGAAGATGGAACAGTTTATACAAATAATACAAGCAATTCTAACTCTAGTCAGGTTATTTCATTTACAATAAATTATGGTGAAATATTTGCTTATAATCTTGCTGAAAATTTATCTGTTGCAAGTATAGAAACAAAAACAAAGGCTGCTGGTATTATTGCATCTGGATTATGTAATGTAATTAATATTAACAATTATGGTAGTGTTTATTCAAGTGAAACTGCTGCTGGTATTTTTGGTGTAGTATCCCTTTCGAATTTTGCTACTGAAGTTAATCAAAATACTATCCATATTGCTAATACTTTAAATTATGGAAATATCAAATTTTTGGCACATGGATATGATAATAAGCATAAAGTTTATGAAGGAATAGGTAATCCAACTTCAAACGATTTAACTTATGCTGAATACTCTAATTTTGATAATTTAGCTAATTATGCTAGTGCTGTAATGAATACAAATTCAAAATTTAAATATTTTGGTGGTTCAATTATAGGTATTATTGATTTTGCAAATAATACTAATGCAGGTACTAATTTAGTTGTAAGATATTTAGTAAGCTTGAATGATTTAATGAAGCTTTCTGGTGCTGAAATAAATGCAAATTCATCTAACGTTGACACAACTACTATTTATTCACCATATTTAAATACTGATTTATTAAATGGTAAAGATAGAGATGACTTTTTAGCAACAAATGTTCAATATGCACCTATTTCATCAGAAACTATTGAAGCAAAATTTGCAAAGACAAATGCACATGATAGTGTTGCTGAAAATATGACTTTCTATGGTGTATTTAATGAGAGTTTTACATTTAGGAAAGTAATTGAAGGAAAAATTGCTGATGGTGATGATTCTGGCTACTATAATACAACTATTCATTTAACGGATAGATTCTTAACAGACTTTTTCCAATTTATTCCGTATACATATGTTAATGCTAATTTAATGGAAACAATTGGTTGGAAGACAAGCGCATACTTAGATGCCGCAACAAGATTTGCTACTTCATTAGAAGGCGTTTATAAATTCTATCAAAAGTACTCAACATTAACAGGTAATACTTACACTACAGATTTAACTGCTGCTTTAAGTACAACTACTTGGAGTTCAATTGCTAATCCTGAAATATTAATGGAGATAACTAAAAAGGTTGTTGCAAGTGAAGATACTGATGGAATAATTGATTATATAGAATATATATTTAGTGATACAAATTCATCAATTTTTACAGAAAAATTGCGTGGTGACATAGTTGATTATGTTTACAATAAATATCCTAGTTTAATTAATTCTAATAGATTAATAAAATTCTTAAATGGATATTCTTCAATATTAGCAAGTGCATTATGTACAACCGATAATATTGTTAAACAGCACATTATTGATCATATTACTGATTATATCTCAGGGTTGAATGGTGTTACTAAAGAAGAATTGATAAAGGCTTATATTGATTATTTAAAGGATACAGGCAATAATTCTTTATTTGAAAATACAACTGTTACTTCTAAATATGATTTATTAAATAATTTATTTACAACTATTGATGGGACAAAGGATGCTACATTTTATGCAACATTATTTGGTTTATTTAGTATTAATAGTCAAACTATAATTAATGAAGCTGATACAACTTTATCAGGATATGGTGCATTTATGAAGTTAGAAGCTAGTGATAAAATTTTATTCTTCACTAGTGTAATAAATGCAAATGATGAAACTAAAATTAAAAAATATTTAGATAAATTTGCTAATGAGATAGGATTCTTTGATTATTTAAGAGAAGATGGCTATGATATTAGTTCATTTAATGATTTACAAACTAATTTATCAAGTCAGTTGGTCGAAACAAATGATGCTTTTGAAATCAAAAAATTTACATTTAATACTACTTCAAGTGTTACGGCGAAGAGAATAAATAATAGTACTAATAATGGTACAGTCAATACGTCGTTATCGGGCGTTAATTATACTGCATCTAATAATGTAGCTGATATTAGTGGTACTTTAAATATTAATTATAATTATTATTATAATAATTATTATCCTTTTACAGCTTCAAGTTCTAAATCTGCAAATGTTAAAATTAATTTAACTACATCAAATGGAAAGATAACAGGTGGAACTTTAAGTAATTATAGTGCTAAAACTGCTACTTTTACAAAAGATACAGATGGCTTGGGATTTAAAGTTGTTCTAACTTTTGATGATGCTGCAACACTTACATATCAAAATTATAATTTATCTGGTACATCAACAACGACTGTAACATACGTGTTCGATGATATTTCGTTTAGCGGATATATTGCTGATCAGACAGTAGTTAATAATAGATTAACTTTATGGAATAAGATTAAAGATACTAATACTTTTAAAGCATGGTTTAATAATTCGTTAGTTGGTACTAAGTATTATCTAGCTACCGAGTATAATAATACATATCAAACAGAAACTGCACCTGTTGTATTAAATAATGCTACTACACAAAGCTTAAAATTACCAAATCCAAATGTTTTGGGCGTAGGTTCTGATTTGAATTTCATTTATACAACAACAATTACTCCGAATACGTATTTTTATGGTCCTTATGCCACTCCTAATACTACTTCAATTGGATATCAATATGATTGGAATGGAACTCGAGGAAATGCTATTACTTTGGGTACTGATACTTTAAATACAAATGGAAATAATAACACTTATTGTTCGGTTTTTGTAACAAATGGTTCCCCAAATGGTATTGCAGGAATTACTACTCCTAATGATACTGTTGTTACAATAAGAACAACAGATGATGATTGTTGGCTTTTAAAAAATGTGTTTAATAATGCTTCTACTCGTTGGGAATGTCAAACTATAAAAACAAGTGATTATATTGAGACTCCTGATGGGGTTAGACAAACTTTAAATTATGTTTTTATGAAACCAGATGATGGTACGGAATATTCATTTACTTTAGGTAATACCCATGTCATATGTAGTACTACCAAAAAATATAAAATTTATGATGCAAATGGTAATCTCAAAACTACGCAAAATTCATATAAATATATTTTAGATAATTATGTATATAATCAAACTTTTTCATACCCTACTAGTATATGGCATTCATCTAGTAGAACTGGAATTTATGCTAAAAGAGCAAATAATGGAAACTATATTGACTTTAATGACATGTTCACAACACGTTACATAGATTATGATTATGAAGATTTGTTAAAACTAGATGGTAAATTATCAAGATATACTGCTGATCCAGATTATGTTTCACAGGATGAAATTGATATAATCAGTGATATTTTTGATACTATTTTATTAACTGCTGCAAACAAAGATAAATTTATGGAAGTAGTTGCTAAAGCTTTACTTGAAACTTTAGGTACAACAAATACAACAAATCACATTAATTTTATTAATAAGTTTGTTGAAAATGGTGTATTAACAACTACAAAAATTGATAATACAACATTGCCATTTGATTATTTAAAATACTCTAGTACATTAACAATTAATGATTATTTAGAATCTCTTGCTGGAACTTCGGATTATAAAAAGAAGATATTAAATGCAGCATCAAGAAATAAAACTGTATTCTGTGAATTATTAGAAATATTATTTAATAAAGCTTTAACTACAGGAGCGGATACAACATATGTTCCTGGCCAATCATTAAATTATGGTGGTAATTTCGATGTGGATATATTGAGTCAACGTTTGGCTTTAATTGCTGCTAATAAGTCTTCGGCTAATCCTTCAAGTAATCTTCCTAATGTTTCAGGTACTAATTTGGCAACTGGTGCAAAAATTCCATTAACAGTTGATCCAAATAGTGTTACTTCAGCTAACTATACAGGTTCAAGTGCTTCTGAAAGTGTTTCTAGTCAAAATATCGGTTATTATTTAGGTAATTTAAATACAATTGAGCAACAAACAATTAATTTTGCCGGAACTTTGATTGCCCCTACTGATAATAACAATAATTATACGTATTCAAATGGTCAAACACCTAAACAAGCAGAAACGACACCTCGACAAATGTTTAAAATGTTAGGCCCTAACGGAGGTTACCAAGGATATACTATTAGCGCATTATCTAATGAAGAATTTTCGGCATTGCCTGAAAACATTCAAAACCTTATTCCAAATGAGGATACTAGTGTTACTACTAGTATGATTAGATTAAGTCAAAGATATCCTGGAAATGTAAATTATATTGCAAATAGTAATCAAGATGACGCATGGTCAGATCATGGTGAAATATCTTATTATGATGAAAACTATGGTAGTACAGGAAATGGTATTGCATTACCAAATAATGGTATTTGGTTCAAACCTAAAAACATTGGTACTATTAGATTTGTTTTCTATACTGGTACCGATGGAAAAGCATTTAGTTTAGTAAAGGTTAACAGAAATAGTGCAACCACTGCTAATCCTTTTGCAGGACATGATTTCAGCGCGGGCAAAGTTGATTTCACAGGATGTGGTAATTTACCTGAATATTTAGTGGTATATTACGAATATGAAGTAACTCCTGCAGATATAAATAATAATGTTGAATTCTGGTTATTGGGTGGAGATGCAACTGGAGCATATTTTATGTACCTAGATATGGGTATTAATGGTTCAGAAGGACCTACTCAAGAAGATAAGACATATTATGTACAAGATTATTTCAATAATAAAGTAAGTAATACTGATAACTTATTGGCCTATTTAACTCCACTTGATGCAGGAAATATGTTAACAAGTTATACTAAAGATTCAACTGTTGATTCTGAAACTGATTTAACTGGATATTACACATTTGAAGAAGCAACAACATATGATTCTTCAGAAGAGTATTATACGAAGGTTGGTAAAAATTATTTAGTAGCAAAAAATGTAAATTCAAGTAATGTTACTGATTATTATGTTAAGATAGCTGCTTCAACATTTAGTGATGATGCCGAATATTATAAAGCAAGATATATAAGTGAATATCAAAAATTATCAATTTATGATCCTCCATTCTTGTTAAAACTTGCTAAATCTAGTAATGCTGCCACATGTGAATATATCAAATCAATTAATGATAGTGATAATACTACAACAGTAGATCATGATGCTTTAAAAGAAATATTAGTATACTTGTCAAAGAATAATAAAATATTTGATGCTATAATTTCTTATGCTAATACTCATTCAAAACTTGATAATGTTTTAAAAATGTATATCACAGCAGGAGCTCTTGCTACTGATTTCTATACTAAATATCAAACTGATATGACAAAAACTTCAATGTATACGAAATTGAATGTATTTGAAGAACAGCATCGTTGGATTACAGGTAAGAATGAAATCAATGTTGATAAATTTGAAAAATTCTGTAAGTATATTGGTTATGAATTAGATATGAATTATGGTATATTTGCACTTGCTTCTAATGAGGGTATTAAAAATGGTGTATTTATTCCAGATAATCTAGATATTACTAAAATGGATGATCCTTATTCAAAGGATGATACATTGAATGTAATTACTTTAAAAGAAACTGATTCAAATGAATGGCGTGGTGGAGATACTGCATCAGATAGTGATAAGACAACAGTTAATTATGCATTCTTTATCGATATGAAGCAATTAAAGCAATCTATTTCAACTGCTGTATTTGAATTCGATATTAACTATGGTGGAGCTACACTATATGGTGATATTGATAATAATGAAAAGACTGTAACATTCTATGTTTCAGGTGATACAACTGGTACTGGTACTATTACTAATGCTGAATTTGCTGATAAAGCAACATCTACTAAAAATGTAGGTGGAACTGTAAGCAATAATTCTACATTTGTTGTTACAGCAGAAAATACTAATGTAACAGCAACTTATACTGTAATATTTAAAACATTAAATGTTGAATTTAGTTTAAAATATAGTGATGATACTGAAACTAAAACTGTTGGTATTGATGATTTCAATCTTAATTATACTGTTACATTAACATTAACTAGTGCTACAGGCAAGAAATTACCTACAGGATTAAATCTTGAACCTTATATTTCATTTGTTGGTACTAATACATATAAATCAACTGATGAAAATCCATTAATATCATTATCTTCAAGCTCAGTAGACCATATTGTTGATGCTAATGGTAATGCTACTATAACAATAGTAGTATCTCCAGAATTACCTGGTGATACATATGATATAACTGTTTCTATGTTAACTGCATCAGATAGTGTTGAATTTATTAAAAATAAATCTACACAAAATGCAATTACTAAGATTCAATATCAAGGAACAGATGTAACATTTACAGATAATGTTGCTACAACAACTATTCCATTTGGTAGAGCATTCGATTATGTTGAATTAACTGATCCATCTAATGAAAACTTCTATTTAAATGAATTTGAAATTAGCTATAATGCAACTGCTGTTTTAACTGCAACAAAAGAAGTTAATGCAAAAGGCTTAATGACTTATACAGTAACTATTGCTGTAAGAAGTGAATCTGGGGCTATAGCAACATATACTCATAAGCTAGTTGAGAATCAGTATTTTGCTAATGATATTTATGCATATTTATATGCTGATGGTGATCAAGTAGGTATTCCTGCTAATTATTCAGCCTTAGATGAGGATTTAAGAATTGTAAATCTTAAGGATGGTACATTCACTTATGATAATACTAAGGATGATTTTACAGGATCTGCTAATTCATCATTAAATGATACTATGAAGATGTTGGTATCATTTAATAGAGGCCATGAGCCTCAGTATAGAGTTAAATATGTATTAACTAATTTCTATACTTTAGGTGAAAATGTAGTATTTGCTCCTACAGCTGCTACATTAGCTAATGGTGCGACAGTAAATAATACTTATGCAGGTTTAACTGTAACTGTATCTAATAATAATGATACTGGTGTTTATACATTCGTTTATACATATACTAATAAAGGTATATGGAATGATGGAGACTACACTAGATATTATGAATTCCCAGAATTAATTATTGAAAAGCTTGCATCTACTGATGCCTTATTAAGAAAGATTACATTCCTAGAAGAAGCAGTTTCATTAGGTAATACTGCAACAGTAATATTACCTAATTCAGTGCTTGTTCCTAATAAGGATGATCGATCATCTATTGGATATTCTAGTGAAGATACTGTTTATAATGAAGCATTTAAGTCAAATGAAAGAGAAATTAATGTAAGTCATTCAGGAATTGAATATAGTGAAAGTGCTAAAACTGCAAGTGATTATTTCGTAATAGGTACAGTAAGTAATGCGGATTTATCATATTATTGTCCTACATTTGCGATAGAAGAGCATGCTCAAATGTATCAATATACAACACTTGAAAAATTGATGCATTATGGTGCTGGTCGTCAAACAGATAAGGATAAGGTAGTATTAACAAATCATGATACTATGTATTTATATGTTCCATTTAGAAATGCTACTTCTAAGGAAATATTCTTAGTAGAATTAAATAATGGTAAATGGACTAATGTTTATTCTACAGCATTTAATGGTACTAATGGTGATACTACTTTAATTGGTACATTTGCTACTGATGTAACAACAAAGCATCATGAGAATGCTACAGTTGAAGGCTACACAGTATCTGAATATGCTGGTGATGCTACTAATAATGACTCATTATTCATGGATTATGTCGGTACTCCAGTAGATGGACATTTCTGGTATGTTTCTTATGTAATCTTCTCAGAAGATTATCTAGATGGTAGTAGATTAGCAGGTAATATTAGATATTATCATATTTCTATTATCGACTTAACTAATAATATTCAATTCTATGTTAAGGTATATGCTCCTAGTGATTTTACATTAACTGATATTTATTTAACTATTTCAGAAAATATTTATAAGAATAGTGAAAGTTCAACTAGACAAATATCAGCATATGCTCAAAATCTTAATAGTGCTATATATGATGGAAATAGAACTGATATTAAGAATTATAAGCTTTATACTTTAAGATATGATTTACAAACATTACCTCAAGGATATTTCTATTTCTTTGTAGATTTACCTGAAGGTTATATTGCTAAATCATATACAAGTATGGCTAATGAATTAGATGGTGATGATTATGAGACTGAAGAGGCAGGTTCATTCTTACCTCATACATCAATCATTACTCAAAAGGTTAATTTAGAAATTATAATTAACAAGGGTACTGAAATTGATAATTCAGCATGGGCTATATCTACATCTGATATTTATACTATCCAAGCTAATTATGAAGGAACAATACCTCCTGAACCTTCTAATAATTAAATTGAAAAGGGTATGTTTAAAACGCATATCCTTTTTCTGTTATGAAATTTAAATTTTTTATTGATACAATTGATTGTGGCACACTTGCAAACTATCAATTGATAGTATATAATATAGATGATAGAATTAACTCAGGGAGGGAGTGTGATGGATAATAGAATTGAATTGAGTAAAGAAGAAATAGAAAATGTATTAAAAAAAATTAGAAATGCTGATAATAATTGCTTTAAATTAGTAAAAAGAGATTCAGATTATTTAAAAGATCCAAAGATTTTTATGATTAATCTTGGTATAGATATGACTGATTTAATTTTTATCATAAAGGAATTAGAATACGAGAATTATAAAGAATGTATCTTAGACATTAAAAATAAATATGTCTATTTGTATGTTTTTAAAAAGAAAGTTTACGATACTGATGCTTATATCAAAATAGGATTCAAATATGATGATGATACGGGTAATGTTTATATTATTTCTTTTCATGAAGACATATAATGTGGAGGAAATTTGTTATGGAGAAAATAACTAGAATAGAAGAATTTGAGTTTAAAGAAAAAAAACTTAAAGTAGAACAAATCTATTATTATGATAAAGAAAATGATATTTATTATGACGATGAAGAACTTGGAAATGAAAATTTAAAAAAAATTAGAAATGCGTATAGAAAAGAAGTAGGATTACTCGAAGATGATGAAATCAAAAATATAAGAGATTTTTATAATTTAAATCAAAGAAATTTCTCTTTATTATTAGGATTTGGAGAAGTTACAATAACTAGGTATGAATCAAAAAGTATTCAAGATAAAGCTCATGATGCTGTAATAAGAAGTGCAACTGATCCAAATGTGTTTTTGGACTATGTTAGAAATAATAAAGAGTCATATTTAAAATATAATTCACTTGAATCTTATAATAATTTAGTAAAATTAATTAATAATAAGATTACAAATGATTTGTCAGATTCAGGTAATGTTTTATATGATGAAGAGAAATTTTTAGCAGTTATATGTTATATTAATTCAAAAATTGAAAATCTAACTAAAACTAAATTGGCAAAATTTTTGTGGTATATTGATTTTAAGCATTTTAAAGATAATGGTAAATCTATTACTGGTTTAACATATGTTCATAATTTTTACGGTGCTTATCCACTAGGATATACAGAAAAATTATCGAATAAAAAAATAAAAATAATTGAAAAATATAGTGAAATAAATGATTCACTAATATATTTAATCGATGATTGTAAATCTGATTATAAATTATCAATTGAAGAAGAAAAAACAATTGATATAGTTATAGATAAATTCAAGTGTTTTAATACTAAAGAGTTAGTCGATTATATGCATAATGAAGATGCTTATACTAAAACTAAGCAACAAGATATTATTAATTATAAGTATTCGTATACTTTATCAATATAATAAGATCAATATTTGTTAAATCGTGATTCGATGTCAGAGATATAGATAATAAGATTAATAGAGTTTTATGTTTCTAAGTATGGTAAAGCTCATAAAGATAATCAATTAACATTAAAAGAGATAATTAAATAAATGATAATCTTGACTTGCAAAAATTGGTACTTTAAAATAAAAGGGTTGTAGGGGAAAACGAGCTCTAAAAAAGTGAGTGTTTCGACTATAAATTACCGAGTGTTTTAGCTTTAAATATTAAAGGTTGTTAAAAAGGCGTTGATTGTATATCAAAAATGGTATACTTTCGACGCCTTTTGCATTACCATATAATGGTAGTATAATGATTAATCTTTCATTAGATAATAATCTGTGATAATATCTGTTATGTGGTATTGAAAACATTGCAAGACTAGCTAAAAACGATATTATTAGTATCGATGCCAGTCATATCAAATATTTCGGTATTTAACATAAAAAATCCTCCTTTTGTTAGTTTATGGATAGCGCAAAACCATTCTGACAATTAGGAGGTTTTTTTGTATATTTTAACATCGATTAATTTAGAACTAAAACATTTATTAATTTAAAGCTTTTAATAACACCTTTAATTTTATAGCTATAGTATAAGAACCTCACTAATTTAATTATCTCAAAAATTAGAATTTGCAAGTTTTTTTATGAATTTTATGTAAACGTTTTAGTTGAACGACACAGATTTTTGACTATTTGTTTCGATTTCTACTATGAGTTAAATATGAGTGAATTGTCTACAAAAAATTGAAAAAACGCGACCATTATTCAGTGAGTATTTACTCACTTTCTATTGAATTTTTATTAGATAGAAAATATAATTTTTATATACAAGGTGTTTTTAAACGCTTTGAAAATGATTTAAATATTAAGATAATGCTAATATTTAATATCTATATTAACTTAAAAATCAATTTAAATTAAGAATAGACGATACATATAAATAATTAAATACCTATTTTTAATTTTATTAATTTATTTAATATCCTTATGGAAAGGTGATGGTTTAGTTATGAAGAAGAAAATAATTATTGCTTTAAGTACTTTATTAGTAGCAATGAGTATTACTATTTTTGTTTTTGCATACTACAATTTCTTTGCCTCAAAGAAGGGCTCTGAAATAGTTCTTGAAAATGTAAAGTTCCAAGTTAATGATTCACCTAATAAGGGAGAAGAGGATGTAGTATATTTTACTACTGATGAATTAACTGAGGGTGATGGATATCAGGTTAATTTAAAATATTCATTAAATGGTACCTTCGTATCTAATTATGCTATGAAGTATTCTACTTATTTTGAGGTAGAAGATGAAAGTGGCATTTCTAATGCTATTGATGTTTATAGATTTTATGATGGTTCATTCCATTTTGTAGCTAATTTAAATAGCCTTTTATATTCTGAATCCGATTCTGAGCCTGTTTCTGTGTATACAGATTTTTTAGGAACTAGTGGTTCTCATTTAGAAAAGTTTATTTTAGTATATTCATTAGGTAGCAAAATTGAAGATAAGTCATCTTTCAATTTAAAGATTTCAACTAAATCTGAAATGGTTACTACAACTGCTGCTGAATTTCCATATTTCTATTTAAATGATATGGGTGGATCTGATGATTCTCAAATGGCAGAAACTGCAGAATCAATTTTTAAGCAATTACCTGATAATGAGCTTATTTATGGTAGAACTATTGTTTTAATGAAGGATTTAGTATATACAACTAAAACTGATATTACTTTTAATAATTTAGTTGGTTTAGATTTAAATGGCCATAAGATTGATCTTCATGGTGGTACTTTAACATTTAAGGATACAAATGAGACTGGAACTAATAATTATAATAAGTCACTATCTATTAGTGATAATGTAGGTGGTGGATTCCTAAAGGATTCTACAATTGCGATTAACTATAGTAAGAGTGTTATTGATATTCAAAATGATTTTTATACTAATTCATCTAAATTAAATAATTCAAATATCAATATTACTTCAATAGGCTTAAATGCATTTGAGAATGCTTCAAGTCAAAAGTTCGAAGAAATAACTGATATCAAGCATACTGTTACTAATGGTAATTATTCATTTGATTTATTTGGTGATTTAAAATTCTATTTATTAAAGGAATATCTATCTATTAATAATGATGGTGTTTCAGTATTATCATCTAGAGGAGAAGCAGAATTAAATATTGATTCTAACTATATTTTTAATATAAGTGGTATTAATAGCTCTGATTCTATAAGCTTAACTATTCCTGTATCTGATTCTACTAGTAAAGTAACAATTAATGATATTTTACAATTATATGGTTCAACGACAGATTCGTGTGTTGAATATTTAATGTCATATATACCTAAGAGATTAGATGGTTCAATTTATTTACCTTCATATATTTCTATTTTTAATGCATATATCACATGGATCAGCTATGATGAGAATTTGATTAATAATACAGGTAGAGTTTTACCTAATGGCTACTTTAATTTAGATAGCTGGGTTTCTAAAAAAACTAATTTAGGATTTATTATTGATCAATCTGGAGATGTATTATCTGGTGTAATTAAGGATATTGAAATTGTAGTATTATCTCCTGAGGAAAGAGCAGAATTATTATTTGATGCTATAAGTGTCACATTCAATGGTGATGATGTAACATCATATAGCTTCGATTTAGTAAATTCTTTATTTAATAAATATGATTCTAATGATTTAGCAGCAATCGCTAGTGAGTATTTTAATATCACATTAGATAGCTCTAAAACTTTTGACGAGCAAAAAGAGGATTTTATAGCTGAGCTTAAGGTTAAATTAGGATTAGATCATATCACAGTTTCTTCTGAACAAGAGCCTCAATTTGTAAAGGAAGGCCATGATTCATCTCTTCAGCCATTATTATCTGGTGTAACAGATTTAACTCAGGATGGTACACCTAATGAGATTGTTTCATTAGTATATTCAATCAATTATACTTTTGCTGATGCAATTGTTGTTAAATATAAGCTATTTAATATTAACACAGGAGAGGCTGAGGTAACTCTAGTCGATGTTACTAACTCCTTAAGAGTTCCATTTGATATATATTCTGAACATATTACTGGATATACTATGGATGGTGATTATAGAATCTATAATAAGTATGTTAATAATTTCCAATTAGTATCATCATTTGACGGAATTACAATTGATTATACTGTTCCAAATGAGTATAGAAATTATGTAAAGATTGAAACAAATCAGCAGGGTCAAAAGATTTTAACTATCACAAGAGATAATGTACCTGCAGATACACACACAGTTACTATAGTAGCTAGAATTAGTGGTGTAGATTCTCCAATTTATTTACCATTTACATGTGTAGGTGTTTTACATAATGTTAATTCTGCAAATCATGCTGAATTCGAAGATGGAAAACTATATATTGAATTATTAAATAAATATGACACAAATCATGATTTAACATTAACTGATTTAGAGGCAAAGAATAGTCCTATAACTTCATTGGTTATTAATGGTAACAATATTACATCATTAAAGGGATTAAAGTATTTCAATAATTTAACTTCTTTAGATCTTAAAAATAATAAGATAGTTAATATTGATGACTTATCTTATTTACCTGGTTTAACTAAGGTGGATTTAGGAAATAATAGAATCACATCAATTAAGGCGTTAGAATATTTAGATAATTTAACTGAAATATATGTTTCTAAAAATCAAATTTCATCTATTGAGCCTATTCAATATTTAACAAAATTAGAAAAGGTTGATATTTCTTATAACAATATCGCTGATTTTAGATATATCAATAATTTAACATCATTAACTGAATTACGAGTATATGAAAATACTATTTCAGGAAAATATACAATTGATATTGAAACTTATGGCTCTAATCAATCTGGAATGACAGAAGTAATTAGAAGTAATCAATATTATTTCAATTTATTAAAGTTTAAAGATAATGGTTTAAAATTATATATTAAAAATAAAGACACTGAATATAATTTTAATGCTGCCCAATATGCTTTAGAGGCAAATATATTAAGTCAAATCGAACCAATTTATTTTACAAGTGATACTATTGTTTTACCAACACATATTAATTTAAATAATACTGATTATGAAATAACATATTTTACAAATACATATTCAGACTATATTGATATTACTAGAAATAATAATTATAGTGTTACAAATATAGATTTAACTCAGCTTCCTGTTGATAACAAGGTTATTATTTATGCAAATACAACAGGACTTGCAGGCGCATATTTCTATAGACCATTAGAATTCTATATTAGAAAAGGACATTCTGATGCAAATAATTACGGAGAAATAGAGGTTGCTGCTGGTCATTGGGTTAAGGCATCAAGGTTAGTTAATGATACAACATTATTAGCTTCATTATGGGTTGCTTATGATAAGAATGTTGATGGCAAAATAACTAATGCAGAATTGAATCCAAGTACAGCTGTAAACCTTGAGTTCGACTCTCTTGGAATTAAATCATTGAATGGTATCCAATACTTCGGTAATATTCAATCATTAAATCTACGTTCTAATGATTTTGAAGATTTAAATAATGATGGATTTGCTGATATTAAATATTTAGGATATCTACAAAATTTAAAGACTTTATATCTATCAGGTCAATTATTTGACTTTGATGAATTGTTAAATTATACACGTTTAAAAAATAATTCAATCTACGAGGATTATTTAGATGAAACAGTTACTTTAAAAGATATTAATGGTGTAAATTTTGATGTTAATTTAAGACATGGCTTAACTACATTAAATAATTTATATGTAAATGGTTCGTTAGAGTTAAATGAATATTCTCAAAAAACTAAATTATATCATGTATATTTAACTAACCCAACACTAGGTACATTTACTGGCTCTGGTAATAATAAAGTATCTTATGGTATCTATAAGGATACTTATAATGAGATATGGAATCCGTTAACAGAAGAAATATCTAAATTCTTAGGTAGTCTTGCTACTTCAGCTAAATTCATTAATTATAATGATGAGATTCAAATTAAAAAATCATATGATATTTATTTATATGATGATTTGATTCCTACAACATTTAATTTGGCTTCTGGTACTATTTCTAGTACTGAATTCATGTTTGCTGGTGGTGATGTTGGTAAAAATCCAACCTCAGGTGAATATGTAAACATTTATGATGCAGGTGTAACTGGTAATGTATTGAAGGCTGTTGATACTGCATTTTTAACAAAAGAGAATTATTTATTAAGCTCATATTTTGAAATTGATGCATCAGATTTAGTTAATATATCTATTAAATATAAGCGTTTAGTTTATAAAGATTATCAATCATATTTAAATATGACTTTATCTGCTGATACAATTTCACAAGGTAGAAAGACTTTGTCTGAAGATGATAAGAATTTCAATTATTACATGACCTTATTCATGCAATATAATAATGACTATGTATTTAGTTCAGAAGATGAAGAAGCAGATGGCAAGTCAATTAATGCTATCTTTGGTGCTATTGAAACAATGCTATTTGTTTCTAACAGTTTATCCGAAGAATTAAGAACTGGTTTAAGAGGATATAATTATACTGTTACTTTAAATGATGGTAGTATCGAAAATCATACATCATTAGAGACTAATCCTGATGTTGCAATTAATTATACTGTTACTGAAGATGAGGTTGCCGAATATACAGGTGCATTTGATACAGTAGCTGCATATGATACAAGCCTATATTTCTTTATCCATGGTAACTTTATGCCAACTGCAAAATCTGCTGTTGATGGTTTAAGATTCTTACCTCAATTAAAGAAAGTATATTTTAGAAGAGATGCTGTATTAGGCACTGGAAAAGATTTAATTAATATTGAAGAATTATTCTTAGTATATTCATTCTTGGATATTAAAGATTTTAATGTGGTTTTACCTAATATGAAAATCTTGATTTCAGCACAAGGAACAGGAACAAATCTAAGTGATGAAACATCTCTTGATTCAAATCCAAATAATTTGATTGAAACATATATGGTATATTTACCTAATTTAATCGAATTTTATATGAATGGCGAAGGTGAAAACGGAAAAGGAACAATGTATGAGTGGAGTGCATTCTTAGCTTATTCTTATATACCTTTTGGTCAAATTTATGATTATGATGAAACAAATAAAACTATAACTCCTACTAAGTATTATTCATTAGATGGAGCTAATGAAAAGATTGGTGGTGTAGTTTTAGATGATGAAAAGAAGTATTTCTGGTTTGATTTTAGTAATGATTCATATGACAATTTTAAGTTAGTTTATTATAAATCTAGTACAGGATTTGTTGCATTAACTCAATCAATATTGTTGGCTAATTTAAGCACAATCTTTGCCAATGATGGTAGAGTTTATACTAATTTATATGGCTCACCTGATGGTGATAGATTGGCTGTTACAAATCAATTATTTAGACACGTTAGACAAGGTACTGTACAACTTAATAATTTTAAGATACAAGGTAAAGCTCAAACATATTCAAATACTTATATGAACCATGTAGTATTGATGGAATTATATAAGAATTTAGTTGAGGGAACAAAAACTCATTATTATTTAAGCAAATCTGCAAATGCTGGTAATTCTTATGATTTTGATCCAAGTTTCTCAAATATTGTATTTGAATCAAATGTAACTGACGAGTATGATGAGTTGGCTCCTACTATTTCAAATTTACACGTAAAATTGACTGGTAAGACATTTGATGGAACTGTATTAGATAATACTGAATATAATGATTTAGATTGGTTGAATAGTGATTATTCTGATTATTTTAGACAAGGACTAGTTGTTAAGCTACCTACAAAATTTACAGATTATTTAACTGGTGTTCCACAAATTGATAAATATAGAAATTTTACAATTTCTTGGTATGCTTCATATTATATTTATTCAGGAAGTACACAAGAATTGCAAAAGACACAAGTATTACTTGATACAAGTAACTTTACATCAGGAAGTGTATCTTATAATAGTTATTTCTCAAATAGAAGCTATACGAATAATACTTTAACGTTTACCTTAAATTATTCTGGTTATTATTTATTTGAAGGCTTATTAGAATCATCAGATGGAACAAGTTCTTATGAATACTATACATCATTTGATAAAAATTTCTTACTAGAGCATCATAAACCTGCTGTTTATGCTGTTTATCCATATTTAGATCAATACAATTATATGGACAAAATAAAGGGTTCATTATCAATTATTTATCCAATCACAATTTCTTCTATGAGCGAAAATGATATTAGCGCCTATTTAAGTGATGGTACAAAAACATTAAATAGAATGACAAAGATTTGTGATGATACATTGATTATGGATTATGCAAATAAGAGTATTACTAATCCTTATAATTTAAAATGGTTTGATACTATAATAGATAGAACATTTAAATTTAGTATATTCTTAACATATGGTGCAAAGAATAAAGGTATTGATGCTAAATTGGAATATGATTTATCTACTCAAGAGGATGGTTATACAGCTTATAATGCTTTTGATAGAATTGTTAAATATCAACTAGGAATCGAAGCTAGTGGAACTTGGCTTGGCCCATCAACAGAAATTAGTGTTAATAATCCAGTGGGTAAAGTATATAAATATACAAATAAAGATAAAGGTATTAATGATAAGACTTTAATTAAAACTTTTGCAGGTCTTAGAAGATTAATTAGTGAAATTTTCACATTAGATGGTTGGGAAACGATAAAAATGACTAGTTTTAAGTATATGACAGCAATGGATATATCATATATACCAAAAAGAATTCCGGTCGATTTAACTTCCCTAAAAATTTCTACTGTTCAAGGTATGACATATTATGGTGGTATTTTTGAATCTAATATTGATACTGCATGGGTTGATTATAAGACTTTTGATATAAATTCTAGTGAGTATGGAATTAGTACTAAGATTGCAACATATGATTCTTTACTAGATTTATATGATTATTTAGATGAAAATAGCGAATTAAAGAAATTAAAAGAGCTTAAGTGTAATATGATGACAGAAGAAAGCTATGTATTATTATCTAAGATATGTAGCAATAGTGGCATTAAGCAAGATAAACTTACTGTCTATACTTCGGCTCTAAGCAACAAAGGTATTATTTCATTTAATAATTATAATAATGTAGTAACCTTCTTAAATAATATGCAAGATAATACATCAAAATTAGAAATTAGGCCTTTTAATTCTTTTGATTTGGTGGAAATATTAACAAATTTAAAAACTTATTACGATGATGTTACAGCACCAGATCCAGGAACAGCAAGTAAAACTAAGACATATAAAAATACTTTAAGCTTAAGTAGTAACTATACTATTACAGGACCTAATGGAAATGTATTTGAGGACAAGGAATATGATACTAGTGATTTTATTCCGGATTGGAATTTAGGAAAGGAAAACTATAATGTTCAAATCCAGTATAGTAAAGACAGTAAAGGAGTAAGATTATTTAAAGAATTAGATGTTACATCAAATGCAAATCTTGCAAATCAATTTGATGTTAAGATAGCAACATTTAAGTCTACTATCGGAACAAATGGCATTATTTATGGAGATGATAAAAATAATTATAATTATTCAATAAATGATTTAAATATTTATGACACATCTGATTTTGATATTGAATGGGTAAGATTCCTGATTTCACTATTATATTCTCACAATGCTTCCAATTCAGTCGGCAAGGCAGGCAATATAAGAATAAAAGATTACTCTTCAGATGTAGTAGCAATGTATGGTCATCAAAAACATTCTGGAACAAATTATTCATATGGAATGGGTTTAACAGATCCTAGAAGTAGTTTAGGTTATACATTAATATTTGATAAGAACTTGAGTAAGAAAGATAATGACACAAGTAATGATCAGACTTATTACATAATTATTAATACAGAGTATTTCTCATTTGAATACGCTGATTATGTTATTGGACCTCGAAGTTTTAGTTACACGACTGTTGATATGAAGGGATGGGAAAAACTACCTTTTACAGCAGTAACAATCGGTGCCGGAAGGAAGAATAGTAGTTTTACAATTAAGAAAATTGTTAATACTAGTAATGAAAGTTTTACACCTAAGATATCTTACTTAGGCATTGGTATTAATTGGGATAAAGATTATGCCGGCTTTAAATTTCAAACTGTACTTGAGGATATTTCAGGATTAGATAAGTCTTTAGCTGATAATGCAACGGTTTTCCTTGGCTCTCATGTTAAATTAAAATCTAAATTTGTTAAATATGATTCAAATGTTGGTTTGACATTAAATACAACAAAGAATTTCAATACTTCAATTGAATCGAGCAAAATGCATACTCTACAGTATAATGGAAATTATGAAACATCATATGACTACATGAATTTGAAGAAAGAAATAGTTAAGTCAATAATTAATGTTAATCCATTAATCTATAAGAATTATAATGATACTATGATTGCAGTACATAATAATATGATTTCACTATGTACAGGCGGTATGAGTAACATTACAATGTTTACTAATAATTTAAATCATCCATTCGTTAATGATAATAGTGTATTATTCTATGATTCTATCTATAGTTATTATATTAAGAATAAAGAGGCTACTGGTCGAGTTATATATTTTGGCTCAAAGTATGATAGTAGTAAGTTAATCGGTACATTGATTAATATGAATAGTGATAGAATTAGAACTTTATCTAACAATAATTATATTTCTATGCTTGATAATTCTAGTAATGGACGTGTTCAAGTTAATAGTGAAATAAGATATTCGTTAACTGAAGGTGCAACAATTAAGTTACCTCATTACGCATCAGATGGAGTAACTAGTATAGTTTATTATGCTGTTACAACATATAATGCTGGAGAAAGTGTATATTTAGTTCAAGGTAGTATTCATTCACAAGGCAACGACTATAATTCAATGGGTGGAAAAGATGGTAGTTTAGATATGTTTGTTTTTAAAGAATATGAAAATTACTGGGAAATATCATTAAAAGAAGGCCATAAATTATATATGGAAATGAATTATGAATTTGCTATTTATAAAGATAGGACTTCTTATATAAATGATGGTACATATACAAACAAGCAGATTTTTGATAAAAGAAAAACTGATGATAAGAGAGGAACATTCTATGTTGATGTGAACTATATTCCAAACATTGGTCATTATGTTGTAAAAAATGATGATCCACTTTATTTACCTAAGACACTTACTATTTTAGGTAAGGAATGTAATTTGAATTATGTGGTTGATAGCAATTATAGTAATTATTTTAGTATTGCTGATAATGGTACATATTACACTTATTCTTTAACTAATAATGCTGAAACAGTATCTAATATAAAAATTAGATGTACATTTAATACTACAAAATTTACATATGGCTCTCATTCTACTACAACTGAGGTTCAGGTTTATGCTGGTCAGTGGGAAAATGGTGTAACATATCATTATATTGTTACTGGTTGGAATACTAATCAGACAGGAGTACTTACTGAAGATTACTATAACGTTATAATATCTAATGGTGGTACTATTTATAAAATTGTTACTGAAACAGTAAGTGAATTTTATGATACCACTTATACTGGTAGTTTCGTATTCTTCGTTAACGTATCTGCAGGTAATTCAACTAATACACTTAATTCAGCTAAATCATATACTGCTAGTGATTATTATGTAGAGGTTTTAATTGATTCTGAAACAGAGAATGTTGTTGCTGGTTCATTAATTTATGATGGAAATGGTGATTATATCGATGGTGATTATGTTGATTCATTAGGTAATCCTAAGTCAGGCTATGAATGGAAAATCATAAAAGCAAATGAAGTGTTTGAATCTGGTTTATTATTAACAGATATGTATTATAGTGGTGCTATCTCAATAGGTAGTACAGGATACACAACTCATAAAACTGTATCTGCTACAAGCTTTGATAATGTAGATTTCTTCCCTAGATATGTAGTTGTAGATTACTATGGTGATTTTGTGTATGATGGTGGAAACTTAATTACATTTGCTAATGATCAAAAGGGAGTGGCTGAGTTAGCAGTTTCAACAGGCGATTATGCTGATTTAGATTATCATTTGGCTTTAATCTATACAAAGAATCAAATTGCTAATATTCATTATTTCTCTAACACATCTGATTCTGGTAGTGTCGATTTTAGAGCTCAATCTACTCTTAATGGATTAGAAATATTCCCATTGACTCATATAAGATTCGGCTATTATAACAATGATTTTAATTGGAATGGTACTAACTCTCGTGCATTCCCTGGTAATACATTTAAAGCCTTGAAAGATATGAAATTAGTAGAATTTGATTTAGTATTTAAACATACATCAATATTCGTATCTGATTGGACATTCTTATTCAATTCTAGAGAAACTTTAACTAATTTTATGTATGGTGGTATTAAAACTGGTCATGCTGAAACTTATGGTACTACACATGATGATTTCTCATTCCTATTATCGTTTGATAATTTAGAGCAAGTAATTTTATATGGTTTACCTGGTATACAGGACACTCAAAGCTTCAAATATTTCATTAATATGATGTATTTAAAGCATAATGAAAATATAGTTAGATATTTCTATAATTATAATGATGGTAAATTCTATGAATATACAGGATTATTTACAGGTATATCTGAGGATATAGTTACTGCATCAACTATATTAAATAGTTTTGATACAGCTGAACAATCTAATTTTAATTATCAAAATGGTTATGAATTATATCTTGGTGATAATTCATCATATTATAGTAATGTATCTAATTATGATGATACTGATGTAACTACTCAATATTTACTACCTTCATATATTAATGATAGTGGTACATATTACAAATTAACTTATGAATCATTATCTAATTTTGCTAACATTGTTGTTATTGATAAATTAGGTAATGAATTAACAATGTTACAATACCAAGCATTATATGCAGAATATGTATATGATTGCTTAGAAAACAACATTGAGGTTGATGATTATGAATTTACAAAGGATTATCAAATCTATGTAAGATTCAATAATTTAATTAACTGCTTAACTGATAGAATTATGATTTCAATGAAGATTGAATCACAATCTAAGATGCTATCTAAGCCTAGTATTCTAGAGATAGATAATTCTTCAGTAGAATCAAAAACAAATTATATAAATGGTACTGGATATCCAGATACTTATTACGATGGTAATACATATATTTATACTCCATATTCATATGAGAGATTCTTAAGTATTTATGTAGATCACACATCAAATGCATATTTAAATTAAAATCCTAAAGGAGGGTAATGTTATGCGTAAGAACAAGTTAATAATTATTGTAGCAAGTGTATTATTTGTTTTTAGCATTGGAGCTATCGTATTAGGACAAATCCTAGATGCTATCAATGAAAGCCATAATATTACTCTTGCTAAGGATATAGTTAAGGTATCAAAGGATAATTCTAACTTTGATACATATGTAGAATATAGCAATGATTCAACAATTTATGTTGATACTGATGAGGCATATGATTTAGTTGCTGTAACTAATGATAATTCAGAAGGATTTGTAATTAATACAAATATCAGCACTAAATCATATAGCCTAGATCAGTCTAAATTTAGTTCAGATAAAACATATTACATATTAGCATTTTTATATCATTCATATAATAGATATATAAATGACTTTTATGATTTAGAATTATTAAATAATGAATATAGACATAATGTAGTAAATGATGATTTAAATATAGGCAATGTCACTGATTTTTATAATTTAGGACATGAATATATTGGAGATTTTGAATCATATGATTTATCTAATGGCTTATATGATTATAAGGGAAATGAAATTAAATCTATAACTAATGGAAAGAATTCTATTTCATATCCACTTACAGGTACTGTTAATTTAAAAAATTATCATAGAAATGATTTTTATAAATATGAATCTAATAATTTAGTATTAGTTAATTCTAATACAAATATAGAATTAGAATTAGTAACTGATGGAGAAACTAAATTCTCTGGATATTATGATTCATACGGAAGAAAGCTAGATCATATTTATTATGTTGATTCTAATGGTAAGGAATGGAATTATGTATTTACTGAGGATGGTATTGTTACTAATGGTATTTTAAATAATCCTACTGCTTCAAGCACTATTTCATTAAATACATCATATTATGACAATGGTATTGTTGTAGATAGTGCTTATAATTCAAAAACATTCAAAAACATATACGTTTTAAATGATTTTGAAACTACGAATGCAGTAACATTAATGATGCCATGTAATATTCATTTTATTAATAATCATATTATTTTAAATGATGATATTACTTTAAAGCATTATTATCATTCAAGCTATAAAATTGATAATTTGACAATAAGTGGTACTAGCGGTGGCTTTAGTACTGATTCAAATAAAAAATTCACTTACATATGCCCTAATGCATCTATTGACGCATTAGATGATTCATGCATTGTAAGTGGAACATCTAATTTATTAAATGATGCCTTAGATTTTGCTAGTGGTTATTTTGTTGATTATATTTTAAAGGATAAATATTATCAGGTTTATGATGAAACAGCTGTTGCAAAAAAGCTTGTTAGTTATGATTCAGTAAATTTAGTTGATGGATTATATACATCAACTGATGGTGGTGCTACTAAGACACCAGTAGAATCTATAACTGATGTAAATGGAATTACATATTCTTTAACATTTAATTCGTCAAATTTAATTACAGGTATTTCTAATGGTACTGATACTTATACTATTGAATATGAGAATAATAGTATTAAAAGAATTTTAAAGGGAAGCTTAGAATTAGAGGATAGAAATATTTATATCGATATTTCAGATCAGGCTGAATATTATACATTATTCTTAACTAATCCGGTTTTACCTAAGAATTTCTATGATGAGGATGTATCTATTAAGTATACATATACAGGAACTAATAATCCTTTCTATGTGACTGCAAGTGAGAATAATCAGCAGGTTAATATCACATTAACTGCAGTTAATAATAAGACAGGAGATACAAGCACTAAGGATGTTAGTGCTTGGATTATGGGTACTAATAATCAGGCTATAGCTGATACTATCGCATTAAAGCTAGAATGTGATATCAATAGAGGCTTTAGTAGAAATTCGACATCTAGAATGTATATTAATTATGATACAATTTCTGAAATTGTTGGTAACAATAATATAAGTATAGAAGCTATTAATAACTTAATTGTTAATGATGAATATTTAGTTGTTAATAAGCCTGCAAGTGGTAATAATTCTATTAATTCATATATTGTTACATATACATATACTGTAAAAGAGGTATCTACTCAAATAATGTTCCAATCAGGAGAATATTATGTTTCAAATGATGGTCAATATGTTAAGGCTATAAGCTATAATCCATCTCAAACATATTATGTAAGAAAGGCAAGCTATACTCCTGTAGAGGATAAATCAGCTTATAGTGATTCTAATATTTATGCAGAAAAATATATGCTAATTGAAAGAGTAAGCTATTCTATTTCAGATGGATTTGCTGAAATGAAGATTACTTTAACTCATGATAATCAAGCATATGAAAAGATTATTTATGCTCAATTACCTAGAATAAGCAAAGAAAAATATATTGAATATATTAAAAATGAAATTGGTCAAATATTCTTTGGCTCTGGTAATGATAATAAATATCAATTACCTGGATATGATATTTTAGCTCATTATGATGTTAAAAATGTTTCCTATGTTCCTGTAGTGCTTAGTGATGGTGCTTATCAGGTGACACAGGCATTTAGCATTGATGATGCGTTTGTTATGACAAATGTAAATTCATCAAATGCTCAAAGCTATTATTTAAAGGTTACCTTAACATTAAAGGATAATGAGATTATTGAATTCTATACTGATAAGATTGCATTAACTACATCAACAACTGGTGGTGATGGAGAAAACGAATATCAATCTTCATTATTTGAAGAGGATTTCAATAAGATCTCTACATTCATTGGTTTATCAGATGATTTTGTTTTAAATGGAAATGTATATTATTATCTAGAAATAATTAATGATGATGCCGTAAATGCGACAATTCAGGATTCTAATAATCATGTATATTTAGGATTATATAGAAAAATTTCATCTTATGATTCTGCTAATATTCCAGCAAATGGCACTTACTTCTATATAAATCCAAATTCAACTAAATTAGAAAAGATTTATATTGATGGAACTCATTCGATTCCACAAAATAAGCCTGCGCTTTATACTACACCTTCTGATAGTGATGAGGTCGTTGGTACAAATTATAAGATGGTATTCTTAACAGATAGTGATTATATCCCACAAACATCTACAACTATTAAAGTAAAATCATATATTACAGATAGTACAACAATTCATACAGCAGCAGAGCTAAAGGCTCAAGCAGCTCTTGCTTCTGAAATTGATTTATATCAAGGTTTATATGATTTTAATGGTAACCCTATTTATGAAATTACTAATGGTAATATTACGTATATCTTAGAATATACATTTAATGAAACTGGCGCTGATGTTTCAAATGTATATAAGAGGGATGAAGCAGGAGAAATAGAGCCTATTTCAAATGGAACTAATGTTGATATTTCTGGATTCTATTGTATGGGATATGTATTTAAGCAAATAACTGAAGGGGATAGAATTTATTTAGATAATGGTTATTATTCTAGTCAGATTATTTATGGTAATTTCATATCTACATATAATTATGATAAGGTTAAATTCACTATAAGTAATAATCCATATAATAAGGATTTAGATTCAGATTATCAAAAGTATGGACCAGCCAGCATATCTAAGATTGAATTAGATTTGAGCGAAAATGAAACTTATTATGATAAAAACAATGTTTTAATTAAATCAGATAATTTCGTTTTAATGGATGGTGATACATATAATGGTATTTATGAATCAAATGGAGCTCCTGTTACTAATTTCGTATTTAGTGAATCTGGCTTCCAATTAACATATGATGAAAATAATTTATTGATTGGTGTTAAGGTTAAATATACAATGGCTGATAGTGAAGCTGAAGGAAAATATTATAGAATACCTTCTCAACAGACAACATTCTATGATAAGAGCCATCATGTAATTACTATTTATGCTCAAAGCTATTCATTTGTAGTTCCTGGTATTTATAATCCATCTGATTTTAACTGGAATGGAAATGAAGCAATTAATGAAACTGGTGCTATTTTGGCGTCTGATACAGCTAATAGTGCTATTACATATGATTTATATGAAAAGCTAATGGAATTGTTTGGATTCGATAATGGCGATGGCCATTTTGGATTTAAAGAAATTAATGGTAAAAATTATTTCTTATTAACTGAATATTTAGATGATGCTAAAGAATTTGGTGCTATTAATTATGAATATGAGATAGCATCAAGCTATTCAAATGTTGAAACATATTATGAATTAGTTGATAACAAATATGTTGTTGCTGATTCAGTAGATGAAAATAATTATTCTAGTTATTATGTTGTTTCTAATATTAGCTATTTATCTATTGATTGTGGAGGTAAATATGTAAATATTAAGAATTTAGAGAAGTGCATTAATTTAGAGGGTATCTATATTAAGAATGCTAAATTTGGAGAAGAATCTTCTAAATCATATATTATTTCAGATTATGAGGCTGGTGAAATTACTGCTCAAACTGAAATTGCAAGTGGCTTAGTTGTTTATGCAAAGGATCACGAAAAAGCTGGTGACAATAAGAATTTTGTTAAGATTGAAACATGTAACGAAACAGTAAATGGAGTTACATATACTAAACGATTAAAGTTTGGTGGTGGAGCATCATTTAGTAATGGAACTAGATTCTTAGAATTAGATATTACTGGTAATACAAAGACATTGATTCAGGTTGTGTTAAAATCACAAAATTCAAATGAGAATAGAGATTTAGGTATTGCCGATTCTATTAATACATCTAATAATACATGTAATGAGGTAGGAAGACTTACATCAAGCAAGGGTAGTGGTAATGCTAATATTGAAACATTCCTATATGAAGGTAATTCAAATAAGCTTTATCTATATCCTAGATCAGGTAATCCATCTTCAATTTATGCAATTTATGTCTATAATATCAGTAACGAAAATGATAATCTAAGAAATAGTGATTTAAAGAATACTATTAAGAATTTATATTTAGATAATATTATTGGTATATCTGGTGTAAGCTTTGATTTTAGCGATTATAAGGAAATTGAAAATTTAACAATTAAAAATTCTAAGCTAGTTACAATGCCTACATTATATAGACGTATTAAGAATTTGAATTTATCTAATAATAATTTAAGTGATATTAGTAATATTGAATCTGGTGTTGGTTTAACAAATGTTGATCTAAGAAATAATTTAATTAAAACATTTGAACCATTAAGAGGCTTTAAGACATTTAAGAGCTTATATGTAGGTGGTAATAATTCTAATGCTTTAGCTGTAGTTAATGATAATGATATGTTTATCTATGGTGCTCCAAGAGAGTATACAACTAGCTCAAATACTACATATAGAGGCCTAATTAATATTACTAATTTAGTTCAGGTTTGTGATAATAATCCTTTATTAGATGAAACTAATACTGATTTTTATGAATTAATTTATGATGTAATAAATAGTGGAGATATTAATTATTTATATACAATTTATACATTAAATGCTATTTCATATTCTTATACACATTCAACTGGATTAAAGATTGATTTAGCATTACTTGAAAAGAATGGCTACAGCACTGCTGTATATGTATCTAGTGATACTGCAAATTATGTAGCATTAACAAAGGGTAATTCAAGTCAGTATTCATATACAGGATATTATTCAGATAATAATGTAAATAATAAATATGTATTGATTTCTGTAACTAAGAATGGCTATACATCATTTAGAGAAATTTATATAAAGACTAATTAAGAAAGGAAGTGAAACCCCATGAAAAGACGATTGATTATGATTATATCATCTACTATAGTATTAATACTTTTAGTAGCAGGTATTTCATATGCTTGGTATACTAATGCTAGAAAGTTTGAATCTCCAGTCATTCAAAGTGAAGACTTTGATGGCTTAAGCCTAACTTTATATCGTGGATATGATTATGACTTTAATGGGGTTTTAGATTCTAGAGAGGAATTATTTGAAACATTAGATGATTTATCATCATTATCAAATGATTTAAATGAGCAATATATAAATATTGAATATGATGATGCATATGATAAGATAACAGGTGTTATCGATAATAATATTATTACTTATCGTTTGCTTATTAGAAATGAAACTGATAAGGAATATAGATTTAATCCATATTTCATTTTTAGTGATGATTCAACTCATAATAAGCAAAACAGCATGTTGTTTAATTTAAAGGGATTAAATCAATATAATCATACTTTCAGAAATAAGGATGGAGATTTAATTGATTCATTAGGTGGAGATGACCATTTTGATGAAGAAACCCTAAAATTTTATAAATATGATATTTCGAATGGCTTATATGATACATATATGAATCCTATCTCAAATATAACAGATGGAACTGATATATATTCTATTGAATATGGTGATAGCTCTAATGTTGTAAAAAAGAACGGAACTATAGTTAGTGGAGAGGATGCATATGTTAATTTAACAAAAATGTATTATTATAATGCATATAATGCTGATACTGCTATAGAAAGCTATAGCAAAGCTAGTGAAGAAAATAAAATATATGATACTAAATTATCTGTTGGTACAGATACTGCCCCATATAGATTAGAATATAATGCTTATAATTCTAAATCAGCCCATTATTTAATTGATAATTTAGATGATGATGAAGAGGTTGCAATTGGCACTTATTATCCTTCTAAATATTATTCAATTAACAAGAATTTAGCATGCTTAATGTATAGAGAAAAATTAACAAATATGGATGAGATAGTTGTTGATTCATATAGTGAATATTATCTAGATTATTATATTAGCATTAATTCTGAGCTTAGTAGTTTAAATAGTAGCCTTCAAAGCTTTGCAAGCCTTCATAATATAACTCCTAGTGAAGCAATTGCGACAACAGAAGTATCAGGATTTAATTATGATTATAAAATTATGAATAATAAATATAACGAAATGAGACAGTATGCAGAGGTTAGTAATCCTAATTTCAAAATACAATCATTCTGTTTTGATATTAAGCCTTATAATAACTATTCAAGTTATTTTAAAGAAGTAGAGGAGGTTTAATATGAAGAATTATAATAAAACTAAAATGAATTTAATTTCATCCTCTATTTCACTTATAGTAACCTCATTATTATTAATTTTTGTTGTGTTTAGCTGGTATGTAACTAATGATAAAGCAACTGTAACTGGCGTAAATGGTGCATCACAGGATAATGACAGTGGTCATTTTATTGAATTTACTAATAATGGTGAATCTATATCAATATTACCTGATGAAATATCATTACTAGAATATAAGATTATAGGAACAAGTGAAAATGGAACTATAACATTTACATCAAAGACTAATAATAAGGAAGTAAAAAAGAATAGTGATAATTTAATTAATACTATAGTTACTGAAAGATCCTATATTGATGAAGATGAAACTCATCAAAATATTAAATTTGATACAGATATTACTAAACTTGCTTTAGTTGATGAATATTATGGTTCTAATAATTCTAGTAATAAATTAATTTTAAATGAAAAAGAAAAATTAGAGGCGTTCTCTAATTTATATAATGGTGAATATTCTATTTTGAATCATGTTAAGGTTTGTATATTAGACGAAGAAGAAACAGATTTAAAATCATTAATTGTTGATGCTAAAAAAACTACACCAACTAATGAATGGTATAGTCTAAGTTCTCAATTCTCGACTAATTTAGAATTAGAATTAAATGATGATGAAGAATATGAAAAAACTATTTATATGTATTTCTATTTTGACCCAACAGATATTTATGTAAAAACAAAGTATCATAAATATGTTTTAGACAATAGCGGATTTAATAGTAGTAAAACATATTATGATATTAATGGTGATGTAGCAAACGTTGATGATTCGACATATAAAGCAAATAAATATTATGTTAAAGATAGTAGTGAAACAGAGATTTATTTCTATGGTCAAAATCAATATTTTTATCAATTCATTATAATGGAAATGCTAGTTATTTAAATTAATATGAGTTTGAGGCGCTTTGGGGCGCCTCATTTCTGTTGTTAAATTCGTATAAATTTCGTAGTTATGTAAAAAACTTGCATAAAACCAAAAAACGATGATAATGATTATTTAAATAAGTATGCATAAAAGATTCCCACCTAC
>DJXM01000082.1 GCA_002449755.1 Caryophanales bacterium UBA7004 | reverse complement strand
GCTGCAAATAAAATATCAGAAAGTGATATAATATGCTATTATGATTTACCTTTTGATGTTAATACTGAAATAAATCCTGAATTTGGATTACCTGGTATTTATCAATCAGGTACAAAAGGTTTTATGAAAAGAGCATTCGCTAAGATTGATAAAATCTTAACAGCGATTGAAAATAAAGAATTTACTCCAAAAACTGGTAAGCTATGTCATTGGTGTGAGTTCTGCCCAACAAATCCTAATCAAACAGAAGAAGGAAAACGTTTGTGCCCATATTATTGTCTTTGGACAAATCAAAATCCTACATTTGAGGTAGCAAACAAGTTTACAACTCTGGATGAGTATGAGGAAATTAATGCTCAATATTATGGAATACAAGGAGGTGAACGCTAATGGCTAAGGTAGTTCCTATGAAGGACCCTGTTACTGGCGAAATGGAATCTGGCGACGCTCTAATTAAACGTTTTAAGAGAGCTTGTTTAAAAGATGACATTTTAAAAGAGTGTAAGAAAAGACAATACTTCATGAATAAAGCTGAAAAGAGATTGTATAAGTCTATTGAAGCTAGAAAGCGCATGAAGAGAGCTCAACGCAATAACAAAAATAAGAATTTCAGATAATTAATATATAAGCATTAGGGAGCTCTCATGTGGAACTCCCTAAAATTTAGAAATGAGGTGATTAAATGGTAAGTACTTTGTATGATGTAGTTGTTTTAGGACAAAGTATACATGGTAAAAATGTAGTAGACCAATTACTTTTAAAGAAGCCTGATTTAAAAATTGCAGTTGTTGCTCCAAAAATCTACAAAAAAGTAGAAAATGTTGATTATTATTTATGTAAATCTATATTTTCTGAATATTTTAGAGGATTATTAGTATTAAACTTAGAAACTCGTCAAAAGGTATTTGGAAAAACGCTTATTATTGCTACAGGAAATCAGCCAATACTACCATTAAGAGAAATGAAAATGACTAATGAGATTTATTTTCATGATTTTGAAGTTCCAATTAATAAAAATAGGAATGTAGTAGTTCTTGGTGATAACTTAGAGGCATGCTTAAATGCTTCTGCTCTAGCTCAAAAAGTACGACATGTATATATGCTAGGCGATAATATAACTGCCAAATTTGAATCAATGTTGGCTGATGACCCTAAAATTACATTCTTGCAAAATGCAGAAATTATAGACTGTCAACATGACAAGAATGGAAAATTATGCAGTGTTACTCTTGCATCTGGTAATCAGTTAAAATGTACTGCTATTGTTTCTTGCTTAGGTCGAGTACCAACAGTAGACGGTATAGATAAAAGAATGGTTAAAATTGATGAATCAGGTTATATAAAAATCAATTTAAAATATCAGACTGCAAAAATTAAAACAATATTTGCTTATGGTGAATGTGCTACTCCATTTACAGATGAATTAGCTACACAACCAATTGCAGATTGTGTATTAGAAACTTTAAAAGAGGTGAGATAATTGTTAACAGAACCACAAAAGTTTGCTAACAAAGCTAGATTTATTGAAATATTAGCTAAGTTAGGATTTGATATTACAAACATTGTTAGAGATTTAGAATCAGCTTTATATTTTGATAAGCCACTAACTTTAAACTCAGGAAGAAGTTATTCTGGTGGCTTATGCGAGGATGCAATCCTACATTTTGATGAACTTGTAAGATTTGCGAATATTTACTGTCCAGGAAGATATAGTGAACCTGAATTGGCTATTGTGTCATTATTTAGAAATGTATATAGAGCTTGGTTATTTATCCCATGTGTTAAAAATGTTAAAAATGATTTGACAGGAACTTGGGAAACAGTTGCAGGCTTTAAGGTAGATGATTCTCCAAACAGAATTACTTTTGGAGATAACTCATTTAGCTCTATGATTATTGCTTCAAATTATGTAAATCTATCTAGTGAACTTAAAATGGCCATTCAATATGGAGACCCAAGAAGTAATTTTACAGACATGAGTGAAATCCTAAGAAGATATCCACTAGTTGCTCTAACAAGACTTGCTGATGCAGCAGTTAGCTACTTAGTAACTACTAATAAATACATAGAAGAAACACCACAAAACTAAATGCTTTGTGGCTTCTTTATTGTATAATATAGTGTATTTAGGAGATTTTTAATGTCAAATAAAATATTGTTATACACAGATAATCATTTCTGTGAAAAAGCATCAATAATAAACATGTATGGTACTAAATATTCTACTAGAATAGAAAATCAATTAACATCTATAAACTGAGTTGAAGAGCTAGCTGTTAGCAAAGGCTGTGCAGCAGTGTTCTGTTTAGGAGATTTCTTTGATTCAGCAGAATTAAGCGATAAAGAAATTACAGCAGTACAAGATATTAAATGAAATAATTTATATCATTATTTTATAGTTGGTAATCATGAGAGTAGTGAAAGTAGTCTAGAATGCAATTCTACAAAGATTTTAGAAGGTCCTAATAGAGAAATATTATCAAATATGACTGTATTTAGCTTCCCAAATTGTGATTTATGTATATTACCCTATATAGTTGAGAGTGATAGAAGACAGCTATCAGAGTATTTTGGCACAAAAACTGCTAAAAAGCGTATAATATTGTCTCATAATGATATAAAAGGTATTCAATTAGGACCAGTTATTTCAAGAGAAGGTTTCCCAGTTGATGAAATTGAGGCAAATTGTGACTTATTTATTAATGGTCACTTACATAATGGTCAATTTATTACAAATAAAATACTAAATCTTGGTAATTTAACTGGTAAGGACTTTGGTGAAAATGCATTAAAGTATAAACATAATGTAATGATTTTAGATTTAGATACTCTTGAGTATGAATTAATTGAAAATCCATATGCTTTTAACTTCTACACAATCAAAATAGAAGAAAAGCAAGACTTAGAAGTAATAAAATCCTTAAGAAATGCATTAGTAACCTTTAAATGTAAGGAAAGCTTAGTAGAAGATTTACATGAATACTTAGAACAATACTCTAAAAATATAATTAAAAAGCGTGAATTGATTATTAAGGATAGTTCATCAACAGGAGCTGAGTTTGATATTAGTACTTTAATGATGGACCATTTAACAAAATTTGCAGAATTCTGTAAATCTGTTATTGATAACTCAGACGTATTAGAAGCTGAACTAGCTGAGGTGCTTAAGTAAACCACCTCAGTTTTTTATTTATGTTATTTTATTGTATAATATTATATAAGTAGTAGTTATATAGTATTATTTAGGAAAGTTGGTACAAAATGTTAGAATTTAAGAAAATAATATTACATAATTTTGGAAGCTACAATCATGCAGAAGTAGATTTAGCAAATAAAGGATTTTGTCTAGTTACTGGTAGAAATAACTATGCAAAAGATAATGCTTATTCTAATGGTTCTGGAAAAAGCTTAATCTGGAGTGCAATTTGTTTTGCAATAACAGGTGAAACAATTAATGGTGTTCGTTCTGGATTAAAAAATATTAATGTAGAAGAAAATTCTGGTTATGTATCACTTGATGCAGAGTTTGATGGTGATACTTATTTACTTACTAGATACATTGCTCCTAAATCAGAATTAAAAATTATTAAAAATGGTGTTGATGTTTCTGGTAAGACTTTTAGAGAGTCTGAAAAGAGACTCGGTGAATTAATTCCTACTATAAATAAGGATT
>DJXM01000035.1 GCA_002449755.1 Caryophanales bacterium UBA7004 | reverse complement strand
GATTACTCCTAACGGCTTGAGGTTCACTACACTTGGCGGTAAATACCCGTGACTGGACTTTCACCAGTAAGATTAGTGCCATGCCCGGCACACATACAAAAAAGGCACGAGAATTCGTGCCTTTAATGCTTATTCAAGGAATATTGCATAAACTACTGTTGAACCAGAGCCCTTAGTAATTGTATAAGTGCCAGCCTCTAATTCTATTTCATATACCTCACCTGATGTATAAGATTTTGTTTGACCATTAATCTTAATAGTTGTGCCACCAGTCATAAATAATACTAATTTCTTTGAACTATCTAATGTAAAAGATATATAAGAATTTTCAGTATCTGATTCAAGCTTTAATGGAGATGCAAATGTATAAGAATTACCGTTATAAGTAAATGTATTGCTTGCATTCTTATAATTTCCTTTTATTTCAAATAGGCTTGATTGATAATTACCATCTGCTGACCATTTTATAACTGGATTAATATAGCTTACCTTTTGTCTATAATAATAGATGTTAATACCATCATAATCACAAGAACAATCCATATAATATGTTCCACTTTCCATTTCACCAGTTATTTCACTACCACTCCATTGTCCACGATAATAATGATATGTAAGTGGATATTCTACTGTTCCTAATGTATCAAGTCTTACCTCAGCACCATTAATTACTGCTGTCATATATGGTAATGATGTTGCTGTACCATCGTGAACAGTAGGCTCAGAACCTGACCAGCCAATATATAATTCATTGATTTTTACTGTGCCATTAGTTGTAGATGGAACATAGTTAGAATTTCCTGAAACTAATGTATAAGCATATGTTCCTACAAGCTTTGCAATATTATCATTAACTGTAATATCAAATATTGAATCTGAACTACATAAATCATCCTGATCAATTTCAACAGTTATATTATTATGAATCTTACCATCATATGTAAATGAGAAATTAGGACCCTTTGTAGTTCCAATCTTTATAACTACATCAATTGGTTTTGGATTAATTGTAAATGAAGCTGATTGTGATTCTGTAGAAGCTACATAATTATCATTACTTAAATTAGCAATTGCCTGATATGTACCAGCATTCTTCTGGCTTCCTGTTACACCAATTTCAACTACATCACCACTAATTACACCAGATGATATAGTAGCTGTTGGAGCCTGCTTATATCCATTATATGTTAATGTTGTATTTGACCATGTAACTGTTATAGGCTTTGGATTAATAATAATGTATGCATACATATCATCAATTGGAACATAATTAGTTTCATCACCGCTGAATTTAATAGTTGCCTTATGGCGACCTACATAAATGACTGAATCATTTTCTTCATATGTAACAGTCGCTGTTACACCATCTGGTAGCATATTTGGATCTACCACTAATTCTTTATGTGACTTACCATCATATGTTCTAGTGATATCTAATATTTCAACACCACTCATATCATATTCGCCATCTAGAATTGTATATTCAATTACTTCCTCTTCAATATAATAATTATTATTATCAACTGATAAGGCTGTTATAGAATAATCTCCTCTATTAGTTGCTCCCTCATTATCAAATATAATATTTGCAAGATCACTATTAACTAATCCATTTAGTTCATATAATGGCATATGAATTGAACCATCATATCCAAACATTGTCTTTGTCCAATTAATTTGAAGAAGCTTTGGATTAACCTTCATATCAACAATAATATCAGTAGGTGTTTCATAATTATTAGCCTTAGATCCGCTTAATACAAATTTAACTGTTGCCTTTGTATCAACTACATTTGTAACACCAATTGAATTTTCTAAATCAATTGAAACATTATCAGGTAATTCTGCTGATGGTAAATGTGAATTACCGTCATATGTTATTTCTCTATTTGTAAATAAAACACTAGATAAATCTAAATCACCCTTAATAATGTTATATACATATTCTCCTTCAATCTTGTAATTAGAAGCCTTAGCTCCTACTATTTCGATATTTGAAGAATCTAAAGTATATTTACCAACTGAAATACTATTATTATTAATTACTAAATCAATATCATCATCTGAAACTACATTAGAATATGAAATAGTAGGATTTAAAATACTATTATTATATTTTAATGATGTGTTTGTAAGTGTAATATTTAAAGGTCTTTCAGAAATAATAATTGGATATGAAACCATAATTGAATTATAATTATTTCCTTCTACATAGAATTCAATATCAACATACCAGCTACCTGCATCTACCTTACCTGTAGCTTTATATAATATTTGATTTCCATCAGATGCTACCTTAGGCATAGAATCAATTGATGGGATATGTGAATTACCATCATAAACCACTTCTGTAATAGATGCGATTTCTGGAATATCATCTTCAGAAATGACACCCTTATTTATAGTATATTCTTGAGTATTGCTACCTAAAATTTCATAATTTGGATTATCTAAGCTTGCTGTTGCTTGATATGTATTAGGTAGCTTAGATTCCATATTAGATTCTACAATTACGTTACAATTATCAACTGATACTGTAGGCTTTGGTAATTGAACCTTTCCATTATATGTAAATATTAAAGTTCCCCATTCAATCTTTACAGGCTTTGGAACAATATTGTAATTTATAATATTATCATTTAATATTACATAATTAACACTATCAATTGTAGCTGTTGCTTGATATGTACCAACATTAATGTTAGTTTCAGCTTGAACATTAACATCAATAAATAATCTTTCGTCACCTAAATATACTGAAGCCTCAGGCTTAAGTAATGAACCAGTATAAGTTAAATTTAGATTATCCCAAACCAAATCAACCTCACACTTAGCTATTTCAAATGATAATGTATTAGAACCAGAAATAACATAATTATTATTATCTAATGACGCATTAACATTGTTATAAGTTCCTGCATCAATTGGCTCAAATGCTTCATCGATTATTACATTAACTATATCATTTCCTATTACTCCATTAATTGTATATTCAGGAATTTGAACACTGCCATTATATACTAAGTCAGTATCAATAAAGCTTACTGTTACAGGCTTTGGATTAATTTTAATAGTGCTTTGCTTTCTTGTAGAAATAATTACACCATTAATTAATGATTCAAATGAAATATTAACTGTATAAGTACCTACATTCTTAGCTACTCTATCAACAACATATTTAATTTCAGATTGAATAGATGGGTCTAATTCAACTAGTACTGTATGCTCATTACCATCATATACACCCTCATATGCTGTAATAGTATAATCAGTATCTAATAATTCTCTTACCTCTTCATCTATTTCAATATAATATTTTGTATTGATTACATAATTATTGCTTGAAGTACCACTTAATTGAATATTCAATAAATGAGTACCAGTAGATGTTTCATCATTATAAACTGTTACATTTACATTATCTCCATCAATAATATTAATAATATTTGTAACTGTAGGAATAATTGCAGTATCCTGATGCTCAAATTGTAATGATTCAAATTCAAGCTCAAGCTCACGCTTTTCAATATGTAAATTACAATCTAATGTCTTAATAATATAATTATCATCAATACTAAATGTAATAGTAATTAAATAATCACCAGCGTTTATAGGCTTCTTACTAAATTCAAATTTAATTTCCTTATTATTATAATATTTAGTCTTACCACCTGAAATATCACGTGAAGGCTCATGCTCTTTACCATCATATGTTACATATGTATCAGCATCAAATTCATATTTATAATCAAAATCAGCCTTAACTATCTTATATTCTAGATTTGAATTTTCTAAATCTATTACATAATTATTCTTAGATTGACCATTTAATTCAACAATTGCTGAATAATTATTTACATTAATTGAATCAGTATTTGTAGCATTTGCATTTAAATCATCGCCTGAAATAACACCAGATAATGAAATTTCTGGAGTTTGTAATAAACCATTATATGTAAATTCATTTACTACTACACTTGCAGCTACTGCCTTAGGCTTTATAGTAATTACTCCTTCTAATTCAGAAGCATTATTATAATTATTTGAAGTATTAATGAATTTAAATAATACCTTACCATCAACACATGCATCCTTTAATCCTATTGAATTAATTGAATCAAATTCTAATCCTGTAGGTAAATTAGAAGGTGTAGGTAATATAATTTCACCATTATATACAAATTCATTTTGATATGTAATATTACTTAAATCATAATTAGCCTTAGTAATAACATAATAATTACCATTATCAACTAATGTATAATTATTAGAATCAGAACCATCTAGTATAACATTAAGCTTATATGTACCAGCATTTATAGTATCCTCGTTAGTAACGATTGCATTAACATCATCTAATGCTAAAGCACCAACTAATTCAACCTCTGGCTTTTGGGCATTACCATTATATTCAAATGATGATGTAATAACATTATAGTTTACTGCTAAAGGCTTAATTTCTATATCATATATTCTAGGTTCAGGTGCTTTATAATTATCAAATCCTGAATCTAATTTGAAATATACTGTAACAGTATTATCATTAACATTCTTAGCAAATGTCGATTTTTCTAAATCAATTGATAAGCCAGCAGGTAAATCTAATTCAACAATATGATTATTACCATCATATTCAAAAGAATTATTTAATACATCAAATTCCTTATTTGTATAATCTGCTTGAACAATTTCATATTCAACTGTCTCATCATCTAAAATATAATTTTCAACATCACTAATACCTATATTAATTTCATAGTTACCAACATTAATTGATTGGAATGAATTTAAGAATTCAAGTGATACAGGATATCCTTCTACCTCACCAATTAATGTAGCTTGTGGCTTCCAGTTTGTACCATCATAAACGTGAACTAAGCTATCCCAATTAATTGTAAGCTTCTTTTGCTTAATTAATACACTAGCTTCTATTTTATCAGGTGCGTTATAGTTTGGAGATTCAGTTTCAAAATTAACAATTATCTTACCATTATCACCAACATTTAAGAAATTACCTTCATATGAATATTTAGCGAATACACTAATCATATCAATACCTAAAGGAAGGCTTTCAATTTGAGGTTTTTGGTCATGACCATTAAATTCATACTCAAATTTCTTTCCTGCAAAATTAGCTAAAATATCACTCATATCATATTCAGCCTTTTCGATATTAACATTGATATAATCACTATCTAATTCATAGGTATTACCTAAATGAGAAATAGTAATATGACAATAATATTTATTGCTTTCGGCATCAATAATTCTATAAGAATTCTTAGTGCTTATAGCTTTATTATCATCATTTCTATACCATTTAATGCTTAAATTATAATCACTTGATTCCATTAATGGATGACTAACGTCAACGCTGATTGTTGATGCATCACCATCATAAACCTTAGAAATATCATTAGATAATTTAATAGTAGGTGCTATTAAATTCCATTTAGCATATAATTTAGTTTTTAAATTAAATACCTTATTAATAGCATATCCTTCAAATTCCTTATTATCATACCATCCAGCAAATTCATAACCAAATCTAGTAGGTGTTGCAGGAGTTATAATATCGCCATCAACATATTCAGCATACATTTCCTCATCAGATAATTCTCCACCATTTAGCTCATAATCTAAAATATAAATCTTGCTAAATCTAGCTCTAATATCCATATCATCTATTATAGATGTTGAAATAATATTATCATCAAAGAATGAATAATCATCAGCCTTATACCAGCCCTCAAAGCGATATCCAGGCTTTTCTAGAATAGGTAAAATAATATTTCCATCTCTGATTGTTACATCAATGCTTTTAGGCATATCATCCCAATAATCATCCTGATTAACAACTGTGGCATTATCATAATCAATATTGATTGTATAAACAACATCCCATAAAGCAAATAATTCAATATTATCTGTAACCTTTAAAGGGAATTTTATATCACTAGCTGATTCATTAGAAAATGCATAAATCCAATCAGAGAATCTCTTCTTTTCAGTTGTTGTTACCTTAGGAGAATTTACATAATCATCTAATTTATAATATTCAATAGGTAATGATGTATTATTATAAGCTACAAAATATTCGCCCTCATCACAAATAGGAGAAAACAAATAATCATATCTTCTATTTTTTTCTCTATATTCATCAATTACATCCTTACTTAAATAGAATTTAAATTTAGATCTTCTTGATGCTTTAGCTAAATCCTTTATTTCTAAATCAGGATTATTAATATAAACCTTTTTTACATTAGAATTATTTAATGCATCAACAATAGTTATATTTGAAGAATTTAAATAAACCTCTTCAACATTACTATTTAAAAATGCATTGTTACTAACCTCATTAACAGTTTCAGGAATAGTAATTACCTTACCTGCATTCTTTAATGAATTATCAGATATTTTAATAGTTCCATCCTTAAATACAACATCAGATGAACCATTTAATATATTTTTAACTACATAGCCATCAAGCTCATCATCATATGAATATAAAACTCTTCTAGATTGGCTAGTTATTAATAATATAAATGTAATAACGAAAATGATTGAAGCCATTAGTAAATAAGAAATTTGTCTTATAACAAATAGCTTACCTCTAAATTGAGTTTTTTCCTTAGTAGCTATATATAATAATCCTAAGACTAAAATCAATCTAGTAATAAATAAAATAATACTAAATCCATCACCATAGCCCATCATAGGAATATATGCAATAACAGGTATAGCAAAAATAGCTGTAGAAATTATTTTTAATATTTTATTTTCAGTATTAAATTTTAATACAGCAAGTCCTATAAATATTAGTGATTCTAATATTAAGGAAACTAATAAAACAATATGAGTAAAATAAGAAATACCAATAATATTTTCTTTAATAATATATACTAAATCAGCTATGATTAATGTTAAAAATAATATAGCTCTTACAATATTCATAAGCTTTTGATTTCTTATAATTATTCTAGTATTATTACTATTTTTTTTCTTATTCTTCTCTTTAATTTCAGATAGTAAAGACATTATTCTTCACCTCTTTTCACATATTTTCCAAATTGATGAGCAAATTTTTCATCGTCATCTAAAACCAAATAATATGTAATAGATTTATTCTTTCTTTTTGAATAAACCCAAAGAGAATTTTCATCCTTTATATAATTAAATGATAAATTCTTCGATAAGGCATCTATTGGATCAATATTCTTCTTAATTAATTTCAATAATTTAGGATCAATAATTTGATCTCTCTTTTTAGTTGATTGATCACAATTAACACAAATATTAGTTTCTAAATTAATATGCTTACCACAATAATATTTGTTACAAATCCTACATCTACCTCTTTCCTTATTTAAAGGATTAATATAGATAAATGAGTTTTCTTCCTTTTCACATGCTGAGCATACATCAGTATATCTTAAATCATCTAAATTATCTAAATAATATTCATTATATCCAGCTGAATAAATAATGGCATTACCATTATCTAATACAGTTCCCTTACAATAGTCGCAGCATGATTTTCTATCTAATTCGTTTACCAATAAATGACTATTTTTATATAGATTCCATACTTCCTTAGTTGCACCAAAGGTATGACCACAAATATCACATTTTCTTGCGTATTCCTTTCTGATATATCTTTCAGTATCTAAATTTAAAATATCAACACCTAATATATCATTAGAATTAATTGAAATAGCATTCTTAATATATAAATATTCTCCTGTTATTTCACCCTTAACTATTTGACTCTTTAAATAGGTATTTTCATCTGGAATTCCATCATAAGGAACTAAATTACCATAAACTAATTTAACTAATGAATCATTTAAAAAATAAACATCCTTATATAATTCATTATCATACCTTTTATGTAATCCATAAAGCATTGTCGCATATTTTTTAGATGAAATATGAGGTTCAAGTTCTTTATCGCCTTTTATATCATCAAATGCGATAACTAATTCCTCATCCTTACCTAATAGCTCTACCTCACCATCAGCATAGATATTGAATTTAGCATCAGATGCGTTAGTAGGATTATATATAACATTATATGAGACACTATATTCCTCATATAATTTATTAATACTTCTAATTTCATAAAGAGCAGTCTTTTCAACAATGTGGTTACAATAAATAGAAAGTGGAGTTATAGTGAATTCTATTTTGGGATCTGTATTAATTTCTTTATCATAATCATTGATTCTTAAATTAATTAATTTAGCCAAATTAGTATTAGGATTATTTCTTAATGTTTCAAATATATTAAATTTAACTAATGAATCATTAATAATATTTCTAATTCTTAACAATGAATCAATATCATTAATTGATACATCCTCATTAATTACATCATATAAAGGGTCTTCTCTTTCTACCTGACCTATATTAAAGAATCCATAATTAATTTCATTTCCCTTTAAATTTATAAAAATATCATCAATAACATTTTCACTAATTGTCGTATTATTGAAATTATCTCTATAATTAACTAAAACCTTTAATTGGTTTTCGATTAAATCAGTTTCTAATGATGAATCACTAATTCCTGAAATTTCAAATGTAGCCTTAGAATCAAGTGGAAGAGTCGGCTCCTCCATATTTTCCCATGAGGCCTTTCTTACTAGCAAAATATTATATTTTGCCATTATTCTTTTCATTAATGTATCAATAAATAGAGATGTTCTACTTGCATATTCTATTTTATTTTTAATATCATGGAGCTTCTTATCAAATGTAATTTTATATATAGTATCATCAAATAATTCACTATTAATCTTAAAATAGAAGCATGTCTTTTTTGTTATTAATGAATAATTACCTGAAAAATCAGCTAATTCATATGATACATAATCCTTACTTACATCAGTTACAACAGAAAGCTTTATTGCCTCACATACTAAATCTATGATTCCGCAAATTGGCATTAATTCCTTTAAGGCATTAATTGCATTTTTGCTGCTAAGGGATAAAGGATCACTAAAATCATATGTATAGGAAGAGCCATTGATTACATTAAATGTAATTTTTTCTTTATTTTCTATTAGGTTATCTAATTCATCTAAATTAATATCTTCTATTAATTTTAATTCATTAGCATAAGCTAATAAATAGCTTAAAGATTCCATTTTATCTCCTCCTACTTCTTAATTTCAGGCTTTAAAATATTAGCATATAATCTAATCATTTCCTTAATAGCATCAATTGGCTTATATTCATTATTGTTATAATAAATAGAAATTTTATCATTATTATCATATGCATATTTTATTAAATCAGGGAATCTATTTCCCGTATATGGAATATATCCATCTAAATATAAGGCTTTAAATAATGAATTATCATTATTAAATTTATCATTTTTCTCTATATAGGAATTATCCTTAGCGAATAATCTATTTAGGCATGCCATAACTACAGGCATAACAAAGTCAACCTCAGTTTGACATACGCCATATAAATCAAAGCCTTCCTCGTCAGTTAAAATATCATAATAAACCTTATTAAATTCTAGATTATTAGCCTTATCATTATTGCCATTATAAAGGCATGTAAATACAATACATTCTTCAGTTTGACCCATTCTTGAGATACGTCCTATTAATTGTTCCATCTCAAGCGGATCCATATATTCTCCATTAGGCTTATCTATTTGACCAATGATTAAAATATTAGCGGCATTAAAATCTGTACCTGCAAGCATTGTTTTATCAATGAAATAGATAGAATTCCAGTTTTCGTTTTCTGAAGAGAATTCAGTAAAGTTCTTGAAATTCAATCCCTTTATAGTATCCTCATCTACCTCATTCTTTAATAGGCTACCATTTGGTGTATATGTATTTATTAATCTATTTTCATCAAATGATAATTCCTTTTTGTTTTCTAATGATGTAATAAATTCCTTCATTTCATCCTTCTTTATTCCCTTAGGGAAATAACAAAAATGAACGAAATCATCTAAATCATATAATGCCTCATCTGATTGGCTTAATGTCATATATACTCTTCTTCTAGTACCAAAGACTTGATTATTATTTTTAATATCCTTATAAATTAAAGCTCTTAGCTCTGGCTTCTTTTCAAAGAATAAAATCTTTCCACCCTCTAAAGCATTTAAATTATTACGCTTTAGATCATATTTATCGAATTTATAATCATTAATTGATAATAAATCCTTAAATATTTGAAGCTTTTCACTATCACTTCTAGCAATAAGCCTTTCTCCACGCTTTCTAGGTCTTCTCCAATCAATAAAATCACTTAAAAATACTGTTGGATATTCCTGATATGATCTATAAAATGCTAATAGTCCTCTATTAATATAATTAATTAATAAATCGCATGTTTTTATAGCAGTTGAATAAATATCATCCTTTATTCCATACTGCTCATATTTTAAAATTAAACGATAATTTTCAACGAATTTATCATAAACATTGAAATCCTTTAATTCCATTCTCAATTCATATTCTAATCTCTTAACACAAATTTTAGAGGCACTATCAACATATTTAGATAACTTTAGGAAAGCATCCTTTAATATCTCATCACTCAATTCATATTTAGGGAATAGAGGTCTTAAATATTTATTTATAAATGATGATGCCTCTTCAGTATTTAAAATAGCTTCACTTCTTCTTATAGCTCCAACAAGCCTCATAAATGCTTGTCCACCATAATCATCTCTACCTAAATTCTTAACATAATTAATTTCATCTATAGTCGCTGAATGTCTTCTAATTGATTCAATGACATCACTATCATATAATCTCTTTCTAGTGAACATTGAATTAATTAATCCGTTTAGCTTTTTAAAACGAGATGCTGAATCTGTAGCCTTTGCCATATCAGATAATGATTTAGCACCACCACAATATGCATTATAGAATTTAGCCTCTGCCTTTTCCTTTGTTTCTCCTAATCTATTCTTATCAACCATGTATAATAGATTAAAAATATCATTTAAATCATTTTTAATAGGAGTTGCAGAAATTAATATACAATATTTCTTTTGAATATTAGCTATAAATTCTTGTAATAGCTGTTCTTTATTACCTTTTTGATTGAAGTTATATAATAAGTCTTGAACCTCATCAAAAATTAATAAATCAACTAATCTTTTATCTGCATAAGAATACTTTTCCTTTAATTCATCTAACCTATTAGAAATAGCTATTTTTCTATCATCTATTTCTCGAAGCTTTTTTGTATAATCCTTAAGCATTTTTATTTCATTTAATACTAATGATGAATCAGGATTCTTTTCATCATATAAGCTATTATTTGTTGGTACAAATGTTTTAGTAGATTCATTATATTCATATGTAAAGAATCCATAAACATTAAATGTAGTTATCTTCTTATAGCCATCATTTTTTTCTAGGCTATCATTTATTTCTCTTCTTAATTCAGAAAATAATCTCTTTCTTAAAATATCTAAATGCTTAAATGATAAAACATCAGATACATCAGTATCAATAACCTTAGTATCAGTATCAATAATTGGAGATGGGTTAAATGCCGCATTCTTTACTCCAAAATATTCTCCACTTTCCTTGATAAACTCTAATGTATCAGCTGATTTAATTTGTTCAGTAGAAACTAAATAAATCTTTAAAGCATTTGAGCTCTTAGTCTTTTTATCCTTAATTAATTCCTTCATTAATTCTCTAAATGAATAAGAATCATGCTTAGGATAAACCTCAAACATCGGACTTCCATCCTCATGACGGAATTTAGTCATTGCCTCATTACGCCATTGTCTGATAGTCGATTTAGTAGTTACAATAACAGCATTTTTAATAGTTGCACATCTATACATAACATCAGCACACATCAATGCTTCTAATGTTTTACCTAAGCCTACCTGGTCTCCAAATACTCCTCTACCCTCAAATCTAGATAGCATTGTTTTAACAGAATCAACCTGATATTTGAAAGGCTTAAAATATGGATATTCTGAAATATCACCATAATCTTGGAATACTGGCTGCTTCCTAACATCAACCGCATAATCTACTAAATTATGATACGCAGTATAATCATGAATATTAAATGTATGGCCTAAATTATTTTCAAATGACAATTCAGAAAAATCCTCATTCATCAATTGAACATTGATCATATTGCCATTTATATTGACCTTTCTTCCTTCATTTTCAAAATCAGATAAATCCTTTATTTCTTCTTCTGGTAATATACTATCAATTACCTTAGTTAAGAATTTTTCCATTAGTCTAATTGATTCATTAATATCATCAAAATCATTTCTTTTATAAATTTTAAAATCAAATGATTCTAAATCAATAGACATAGATAAATAATCAAATACTCTAACATTTTTAAAATAGGCAGCCTTTTGAAGCTTTAATCTTTTTAAGAAAAATTCAGCCTGATCCTTAGATTTAAAATTACCCATTTGTCTTTTAGTAATATAATTCATATCACCAATTTCAGTTTTTAAGCCAATTAAAAATTCAGAGAAATTCTTAATTTTAATTGATAAATCTCTTACAAGCTGCATACGCTTTTTCTTTTCGTATCTTGCCTCTAATACTCTAATCTTTTCATCAATTAGAATATATAAATTATCAACACTACCTTCAGTATCTAATGTTAAAATATCATTTAATTTTTCATATGATGAAGGTATCTCATTTAATGAATTATTATTAATAAAATCAGTAAATTCATTAAAACGAGTGACAGAATAAACCTTTAAATCATTTACATTTTGATTTTCTATTTCTAAGACATCTAGATTTTTAGCATTTTTAATATTAAAAGCTAAATCTCTTACCTTCTCCTTAGTATATCTATATGTAGCATTAATCTCAGGCGAAATAGCTTTAATAGATATATCATTTAAGATATTAAAAATAGCATCATATCTCTTTTTAGCAAATAGACTTAAATTAGTATATGGTTCCATAAAACTATATGTATAAATGCTATATTCATCATTTAAATTCTCAATAGTATTTGATATTTCATGGAATGATATATTGCTTTCACTTGATGAATATAATATTTCCTTTTCAAATGTATCTTCAATAAATTCAGTTGCCTGATTAAAGAATTTTTCAAATGTTAAAGGCATTACATATCCTTCTGAATCAACAAAAACTAAATCTCTTATAGATGATTCAAATACTAATTCTAGTGATGTAATACCACTAAAAATTTCAGGATATAAAAGGGTTGCAAATACTGCTAAAGCTTCCTCAAAAAAAGGATAAAAAGGCCACATATCCTCCTTAAGAACATTGGCCAATTCATCCATACTTTTATTTGTATATAATTTATTCTTAATACTATCGTATTTATCCTCATACTTAACAAAATACTCAAATGAATCCTGTAACATCAATAATAATACTGCAGGCATAGTCATTCTTTTATCATTTTTGACCTGAGCTAAAGCTTTATCTACTAAAGGACTATCCTCCATATCTAAATCAAAGATATTATTAAGCATTTGAAAAGTAATTTTAGATGAATTTTTAACACCTAGAATTCTTTTAATTAAATCACAAATATTGTTAATATTATCAGAATATTGCTTTAACATAAAAATACTCTCCTTTTAACAAAATATAATTAAAAATTATATTTAGAATCGTTTTGTAGTAATATTATTCTACAAAAAGGGCAAATCAAAGTCAACAACATAAAATAAAGAAAAAATGGTATTTTCTTAATTAAATACCATTTTCAAAATTTAGTTTGTTTTTAAAACGATTATATAAATTAATTAATTTAATTTATTTCAAAATTATTCATACGAATATGCTTATTTTTAGCTGAATCAAAATAATAATCAATAGTTCTTTTGCATTCTAATTTAGTATCATTATATATAGCATAATAGCTAATTATAATAGGACCTGATTCAAAATCGTATTTGTCATTATTAATAGCATTTTTATTTTTATCAGTAACTGATATTAATTCATATTTATCGTTAATAGTAAAGAATTCTTTAGCATCATCTATATTTAATAAATCATTTGATGGTATTAATGTAATTTTCTTTCTTTCCCAAGCATCAAATACTTTACCATCAGAATCCTTAAATGTTAATATTTCTATTGTTGTAATATCATTACATTTAGCTATAATTGATGGAATTTTAGAATTATCAACATAACTTAAATCAATACTACTTTCTTCATCCTTTTTTATAGATTTTTCATTAATTATAATATCATTAGATGTCTTTATAACCATTGATTTTGCTTTATTTTCTAATTCGACACATATATACATAGAAAAATTGTTAGTGCCTACAACTACTAACTTATTGTCTTTATCATATTCAACACCATACCATCCATACCATGGATTATCTGAAGTTAATTTAATTTTACTATTCACGTCAATAAATAATGTATGATAATCTAAAAATGTATTAGAAAATAAATATCCACTTACCATAGCTCCATCATTACCACCACAGCTAGCTAGCAATGCTAAAAACATAAATGAAAACAAAAACATAATTTTTTTAATCATTATTTTTCCACCTCGCATAATATTTTTTATTGAATAACAACCTAATGTCAGTATAACATATTATTTCGGAAAAAAACTTTTTATAAAGAAAAAACTTCATCAATTATCTTATGATATTAATGAAGTTAATATTATTAGTTTTAATTAAATATTTTATTATATAAATCCATTGCGAAGCTTGTTCTTAATGTCTCATTTTCACTAATCTTAAATGTTCTAGAACCATCATCATTTCTTTCAGCTCTCATAAATATTGATGAATCATTATATTCATTTTTAATATCATTAGAAAGCTCAAACATATGTGTAACTAAAACAACATTAATATTAGAATCTAATAATGCTTTGATGATTTCAAATCCTATTAAAGATCCTTCTCTTTCATTTGTAGATTGGAATGATTCATTTAAAAGAATTGTTGAATTAGGCTTAATATTATCAATAATTAAGCTTAATCTTTTTAATTCATCATCTAATTTACCTGATTCCATATTTGTATCCTCTTCTCTATCGAAATGAGTATAAATAGCTTCAGTTAAATTAAATTTTAAGCTCTTAGCTCCAACAAATAAACCAGCCTGTAACATTAATTTTGCTTGTCCATAGCTTCTTAAGAAAGTAGTCTTTCCACCTTGGTTCGCACCTGTAATAACCATGATTTTTTTATTTAAAATATTATGATTATTGCCTACAGCCATTTTCTTATTTCTAAATGATAAAGCAACATCATATAAATTATCATAAATAAAATCATTATTATCACTTATATTAGGAAAGCATAAATCCATTTCATATTTTTTAAATGAATTATATAAATTGATACATGCTACATAATAGGCAAGCTCATTTCTTAAGCAATCTAGATAATCCATTATATCATTCATTACTCTACCCATAATAGGAGCGGCTGATTTAAATGCTAAATCAAGCTTCTTATTAGTATCATTTACTAATGATTCACTCATTGTAGGAAATTCAATAACCTCAGCCTTTTTCCATCTTTTTTTAGAGTCCTTATCAATGAATGTAGAGCGATGAAAAACGTAATTATTTTCAGTCATAATTTCATCTAGCTCACAGCTCATCATGTACCCATTTTCAAAATCCATTCCATTTAAAATAGTACGTGCCTTCGCTATTGCCTTAGGATCAAATGTTTTATTCATATCATCAATAAAATTCTTTAATCCCTCTGATTTAACATCATTAAAATTAACTAAATATTCTCTAGCAAATTCTATTTGCTCAAAAGCATATTTCATCATATCAACTGATGTTCTTACAACAGATGATGGAGAATTATCAATAATTCCAAATCTAAATTTATCCTTAATATCAAAAATAGCCTTTGATACTAAATCATAAAACTTAACCATTTGAACCTTATTATTAATAGCATCCTTTAAAATATCCTGTCTATATAAAATTAAATCCTTATCCATTAAAGGAGTTAATAATACATTTTCAAAGGCATTTCTTAATATTTTACTTCTATCTGATGCTTCCTTAATAATTATTTCTAATTCTAAATCAGAAATTAAATCCTTATCAAAATTATTTAATTCTCTTAATCTAAAAGGCTTATCCTTAAATAATAATCCAGTTTTCATTATTTAATTCGCCTCCTTATTTCATCATATGCTAAATGATATTTTAATGAAATAGCATTAGCATATGCCTTACCATTAGATTCTTCCTTAGTAATCTTATATGTTCTAATCATAGGATTTTCCTTAGATACATTACTTCTCATCGCAACTGTTATATCTGATATAGTCGATAATTCATCGATGAATGTAATGAATAAGCACATACATCCAATTTCCTTAACCCTTTCAATTAGCTTCTTAGTTAATTCATAGCCATCTAATGATGTAGTTGAGGCAAAGATTTCATTAAATATTAAAAATGAATCCTTAGTAGCCTTATTTATTAAATCATGTACCATAACAAGCTCACTTTGAAGCTTACCATTCAATGATTCCATAGCCTCTTCTGTTTTAAATATAGTATATAATGAATCAATTAAATGTAATTTAGCATAGCTTCCTGGTACCTTCATTCCTAGCAAAGAAAAATAATGAAGCTCACCTAGCTGGCGGGCAAATGTTGTCTTTCCTCCTTGGTTAGGACCAGATAAAATAATCGCTCTTTCATCTCCATTTAAAGAATATGAATTAGTAACAATTTTATCTCCTCTATTCATTAATCTATAGGCTAATGCTAAATCAAATGAATCAACTGATTCCTCATCAAATTTATCAGTAAATTCTGGATAACAAAAGACTAATCCAGTAGATTCAAGCTTTTCTAAATAAAAATGAATTGATGTATAGAATTTAGCCTCTAATACAATTCTATATAAATCTAAATCATAAAATGCACTATATAAATGACAGAATGCCTTTAATGCTTTAAATTCTTCTTTATAGATTTTACTTAAAGCATTTAATACATTATGGTCAATTAATCTTGATGAAACCATCTCATTTACAGAATAATTAAATTCTCTTTTTGAATCCCAATCAAACCCTTTTAAGGCATCAGAAATAAAAGGAGTAAAATCCTTATCATCCTCATATTTAGAAACATAAATATCACAGCCATTAAATACTAAAGTATATCTCATACCCTTAATAACATTTTTAACAGTTTCTAGATTTCTTTCTAATTCCTTATATTCATTCTTATTAGTAAATTCCTTAAGATATATACCAAAATTTCTTAATCCCTCTGATTTAACTAAATCAGTTTTATCTAAGAAATCTCTAAATCTATTAATAGCCTTAATATAAGCATCTATTTGCTTCAAAAGAGTTCTTTTTCCAGCCCAAGATGTATTTGCCTCATATTCATTTGCTTTAAATGAATCATATATCTTTTTTAATCTAGATATAGTTGAATTAAATTCTACATAAACATCTCTATTATCTAAATCCTTAAAAACATCCTGACGATATTTAATATCATCAATGCTTTTTAAAGGAGTATAGAAAATATCTTTGTTTACCTTATCCTCATCATTTCTTAATATTGCATCTACTACCTGATCAGCATTAATATTAACAAAAAATGAAGGCATATTTTTATTTAATTCATATTCATTTTTAAATAAAATACTATACTTCATATAATCACCTAATCCTCTAAATATCCATTATTTAAATTAATATATCCACCAATTTCTTCAATAAAATATTTAGAGCTACCTATTTCAAAAGATGTGTTTCTTTTAATCTCATCCTCTATATCAGAAAACATAATTTCTAAGCAATAAGAAATATGATACATCTCTCTTAATCTTATTAATTCTTCCTTTTTATTTAAAAGTAGGCTTAATGTATCATCTACCTGCTCAAATAAAAAATATTTATCATCTGTGTTTCTTTTCATAAAGCCATAATATAAAAAGCTTTCTGATATACCTGGTTCAACACCAATTACATCAATTATATCATTAAGCTCTGTATCACCAATAGATGAAATATTAATTTTAAAAACTGTTTTACATGATGGCTTTATTCTCTTATACATATAATTACCTATTCTTTCTTATCTACTAAATATTGATTTTCAAAATCAAATGTATTTTTACTATCTGCGATATTAATAAAATCATTATAAATATCAGCATCTCCTATATATTTTAATAATTCTCCAATTAAAAGCTCAATAAATCTAATAGCGATGCTATATTCCTGATATACATCAATATTAGATGTTATTGAATAACCTAGCCTATGATTTAAATTTAATGATTCCTCATAAATTAATTTAATATAATTTTTATCTATCTCATCAATATCAATTTTATCTATAAATAAATCTATATTGGATTCATTTGAATTTATTATATCAAAATAAAATTCAGATAAATAATTCATTATTGTTACAAATTTAGTTTCAAATGTTTCTGAATTTAAATATATCTTATCTAAAGAAAATGATATAAGCATATTTGAAATATCAATAAATCTATTTCTATGATTCATTACTCTTTTTAATAAATCGCATTCACTTCTTAAATATATCATATATCTTTGGCTTAATGGATGATTAATTAAAAAGCTATCAGCATATTCTAATGTTTCCTTATATTTTGCTTCTATGTTAGGATATAGCTTTAAGCAAATAATATAAACTGTTGTTATTAATACAGGAGTTAATGTTATTGAATCAGTATCAAAATCATTAGATAGCTCCTCATAATATTTAATTAATTCATTATGATATTTAGTTATTAATCTAATCATATCAATATCTAGTGAATCAATATTTGAATCACTTATGTTATTTTCATCAAAATGATAAAATGAGCCTCTAATTAAATCCTTATATTTTAAATATATAGATCTTTCTAAATATTTAGTATATGAATTAACCTCATTTTCAAAATTCTTATTATCATCTAAATAGGATATCAATGCCATTATTTCAATAATAGCCTTAGATATTTCTATTTTAGTTTTTGATACATCTGATATTCTTCTATCCTCATAAATTAATGAAATAGTATATGATGTTAATTCATAAAGATATTTTTCCTTTAAATTTAAATTTTCCTTTTTAAATAAATATTTATTTATAGCATTAAATTTATCAAACATTTTATTTATGCTACTCATCAATATCATCATCCTTTATAAATGAATTTAATTTTTCATATATTTTTACCATTGCATAAGTATCTAAGCAACAATATTTTAATAAATTATTTCTTTTTCTTATTCTTTCTGAGTCCTCCATATATTTAAAATTAATATATGTATCTGATGCCTCATCACCTCTATGAACATCCTCTAAATTATGATAATCTAGGCTTGGGTCATTAGGAAATAATGCAGGTAGGACGCTTTTAATTGAAAAAGAGCCACCTATATTTTTGTTATAATAATATCCATTTTGAAATGGAATTAATAAATCAATAAATCTAGGAATTAAAGCATATAAATCATTATAATATTTCTTAAAATTATATGCTAATTCCTTAATTCTACCTATTTCAAATGACATATTATAAGCAATAATTGAGCCTTCACTACCTAAATCATTAAGCATTTGCTTAATTAATTTTGGTCTTGGATCATTAATTCCATCTCCTAAATATTCCTTATGCTCCAATCTTCCATCAGCATACATAATATGTAGGCTATATTGGAATGGAATTTGCTGATTTGGATGGATTCCAATTAAGTCTGGTATAATTGCTTGATATGTTTCAAAATCGAAAAAATAAATTGGATATTTTATTTCATTTAAAAATTCCTTTATTTTTATTTTATCTATGAATTCCTTTCTATCATTTAAATAAAAATCAATTTGTCTTTTTTGAATATCTGATAATTTACATTTATTATTTAATAAATCATTAAATGTAATAATTCCACTATCTATTTGTTTCCATTTAGATCTATTATTATATAAATCTAATACACTACCATTATCTGGTATATTTTTTAGTTTGTAGCAATAATTCTGAAATGGACAACCATCATATTCGGTACATGATTTTGATAATTTAACATCAGGTAGTTTATTAGAATCATTTAATAATTTATCTGATAAATCTAAATTTGATTTTACATTTTTTGATTCTTCTATTACCTCATTTGTTATATCAACTATTTTAAAATATTCATTTAAATTAAAATCTTCTTTAGATACATAATCCTTATTAATAATTACTAAATTAACTGATTTAATATTATATCCTAAGCCCTTTAAAACATAATATTGATATGATGTATCTATAATATGATATTTTTTTACCTCAGTAACAGATTTAACCTCATATATTTCTACAGTATTATTATCTATTACCTTTAATATATCTACTGCACAATAATTATTTTCATAAATAAAAGCCGCTTCACATATTACCTTAATATTGTTATTTATGGCATTTATTGTGTTTTCACACATTTTGTTAATATCAATAGGGTTTGTTTCAGCTAAATAATAATCACCAAAAAGATTCATAGCTAAATCACCAACCTGATTTCCAGCTATAAGCCTTGCCTGATTACCTTGTTCCTTCATTTCTTCTTTTTTATATTTTTCAAGCCATAATCTTCTATTACAATTATTAAATAATACATACTTACTTTTTGAATAATAAAACATAGATATCACCTGTTAATATTTTAGCATAATAGAATTAAAAACACACTTTTTTTACACGTGTATCATTAAAATTTTTTAATTCAAAGTATTATATACTTTTATTATAATTTTTGGTAAAATGATACTGTTAGTAAAGCGTTTACAGGAGGTATTTATGAAAAAGAAAAAATATTTAATTGGTTTAGCATTAGCCGCTCTTTCTTTAACTACTTTAGTAGCTTGTGGTGATGATGCAAAGCCTACAACACCAGAACAAGAAACACCAGGTAAGGATGGAGGATTTATCCAAGAACATTTCAATGAAGAATTAACAATTAATGTAGATAATAAGGAATATGATGGTAAGCCTATCGAAGTAAGTGCAACAGCTAAAAGTGATCGTGTTATTAAACTAGAATATAAGCTAGAGCGTGAGGACGATTTAGAATATTCTACTACTGCCCCTACAGCACCAGGTAGATATGTTGTAAGAGCTTCTGTTGAGGAAGGTACCGGATTTGATACAACTAGACCACATGTTATGATATGTTATCCAGAAGTATCTAAAACAGCTGAATTTAAAATCAGTACTGATATGTTACCTGATGAATATAAGCAATATGAAAATACTACTTCTTATATTAAGGTAACTACTGAAAAGGAATTCCTAGATGCATTATATTTAGCACAAAATGATTACACTAATAATGTTACAGGAATTAAAGAAAATGATGGATATATAGTAAGAAATAATGTTAGAAAAAATGAATCAAATTGGAAGAGTGCTATAACAAAGGGTCTTTATCTAAAAGATGGAGATAATTATGTACAAATAGATCCTAATACACCATGGGACCCAGATAACACAAATTATACTGCCTCTATGACATATTATGAGGATTCTCCATATACAACACTAAATTACACTCAAACAGTTAATACTAGATCAGAAGTAAAGGTAATTGAAATAGCTGCTGACTTAGATCTAGGTTATAACAAAATTAAGGATTTAGGAGCTAATTCTTCTACTTATGAAAACTGGGATAAGAGTAAGAGATTAGAAGGAAAAACAGATGTATATTGTGATCCCGATATTCAAGAATCTGGTATTAGTAAAATAAAAATTAATAAAGCAAATGATTTATTAATATATTCAAAGAATGGAGCTAAATTAACTCACTGTGGATTTGCTGTATCAGCATCTAAGGATATTACATTTAGAAATCTAGATATGGATGAAATCTGGATGTGGGAGGATTCTACTACTACATCTCCTACAATAAAGGTTGGAGATTATGATTCATTTGGATGGGCATATTTTAAGGTTTCATTTAGTGAGGATATAACTATTGATCATTGTACTTTTGGTAAATCATTTGATGGTCAAATCGATTATTCAAATCCATATTATCAATCAATGGGTACTATAAGTAACGCACCATTAGATGGAACAGGCTCTAATGGCTTAATAGTTTCTAATTGTGACTTTAAGGCAGGAAGCGATGATAAAGATGGTTACTTATATAAGATGATGGATACAATCGAAAAAGAATACCAGGTTTATGCCGCTAATAAAACAGGCTATACATATTCAAATAAATCTTGTAGATATTATTTTACATTAAGAGATAAAGGATTAACTTTTGATGATATTTTATATGGAATTGCAATTCCACAAAAGAAGGCATTCCTTTGGGGTGATAGTGGAGATTCATATAAATATAATAAGTATTTACAGGCTGCGTTAGTAAATTGTACTATTAAAAATATTGAAGATAGACTACCTAAGGTAAGAGGTGGTATAGCTTATGTATATAATGTACAAGTAGATAATACTGAATATCTTCCATATGTTACTAAGCTAAAATCTGTTCAATCACAGGTTCAAGCTGCTAATTCAAAATATAAATTAGGCGCTGTATCTCAAGGTATTTTAGCAGGCTTAGACGGTTCAGTATATTTAGAATCAGTTGAATATAAAGGAATTAATGAATATTTAAAGAATAATGATTCAGCTAATGAAAACTATCCAACAGTTAATGGTGGATATATGATTAAAAACTCAATTATTGGTGATATAAAGGGTTCTTCTACTGATGCTACAAATCCATTTGTAGGATTACAAAAGAATTCAATTACAACTGATGCATTTAGCTTTAAGGTAAATGGTGAAAAGACAAATTTAACTGAACCACCATTAGAATTTAAATTTGAAGCATATGATTTATTAACAAATGGCTCTTTAAATAAATATTTCAGGGAGCATTCTACAGGAGCTATTTAAAGCATTAAAAAAGGCTATCAAATTGATAGTCTTTTTTTAACGCTTATTATAATTATATTAACTTAATAAACCTTGTTCCATTCCAACACTTAAAACTAAATCATAGAATAATTCTAATCATTAAAAGGATTCATACTATTTATCTAATTCAAGCTTATAATTATATACTATTTCAATTACAGGTTTAGGTAGCTTTAATCCTTCAGAAAATGGATTAATAACAAAGCCTTCAATATATGTATTTTCTATAATTGATTCATTACATAAATCCTTAAATATATAATCAGTTCTATCTAAATTTTTAATATTCTCAGCTGTTATTTCATCATTAGATGTAAATAAAGGAATGTAATTCTTTTTTTCTGAATCAGAGATTACAAGTGGTGTTACTCCATTATCACCAAATCTTTTTAAATTTCCTGTTAATTTAGTATTAACTAATATAACATTAGAATCCATTAAAGCTTCAATTACATTTGAAAAATTTTCATTTGTTTGATTCTTTAAAAAATTATTTATTATTTCTTTAATTTCCATTTTTATTTTCTCCCTTATTAAAATATTCTAATTCCTTCTTTAAATTATAAGGACTATTTATTATTTTTAAATTCTTCCAATGAGGAGGGTATAACAATCTATAGCCTGAATATGTAAATCTTTCATCCATTAATATCGCAATACCTCTATCATTTTTATCTCTTATTACTCTACCTACAGCCTGAATTACCTTAGTAAATCCTGGATATGTATATGCATAATCATATCCAGCATTATATTTTTCTTCAAAATAATCCTTTAAAATATTATTTTCATCACAATATAGAGGTAATCCAACCCCTACAATAATAACACCAGATAGGGCATCTCCAATTAAATCTACACCCTCAGAGAATGCTCCACCTAATACGAATAGACCAACCTTAGTATTAGTTGTTGTTTTAAATTTAGATATGATTTCATTCTTTTCTAAATCTGTCATATTAGATTCTTGAAAAACTAGCTCAAAATCATAATCTATAAGCTTTTCCTTTACCATTTCTAGATATTTATATGATGGGAAAAACACCATATAATTACCTGATTTAGCTTTAGTAACTATTTCTATTGCCTCTATAATATCATCTATAGATGCTTCTCTATTTTTAAATTTAGTTGATACACTATTATTTACGATAATATCTAAATTATCTGGATTAAATGGAGATTTTAATTCGATATATTTTCCATTTTTATGAGTAATTAGATTCATATGATATTCAATTGGATATAAAGTTGCTGAAAAGAATACAATGCCCTTAATTGAATCTGTGATAGTCCTATGAATAAATCCACCAGCATCTAGACACATATATTGAGCGATGATATTTTCATCCTCTATTCTTACAATAAATCTATGGGTTTCACCAAAGAATTCAGATACATTACTAAATCCTAATAGTTCATAATAAACCTCAATTATTCCATCAATATTAGGAATTTTTTTCTTATTAGATTTATACATAGATATTAAATTATCTATAGCATTTGTTAATACTAAAACAGAATTATCTAATTCTAAATCTAATTTATCAGAAACATAAAAGGCCTTATCTCTAATTTTTTCATGATAAGCCTCAAGCTTTTCAATTACCTTATTACATTCTCTTCTAATTGATACATCTAATCCATTAGATAATCTTCTTAATTTTCTAATATCATCCTCTTTAATAATCGCAGAATACATATCCTTTCCACGAGATACTAAATTATGAGCCTCATCTACTAATACCTTAGGTGAATATGTATCATCATCAAAATATCTTACTAGATGAGCATGAGGATCAAATACATAATTATAATCTGCGATTATTACATCGCAAAAATATGATAAATATAATGAAAATTCAAAGGCACAAACCTTATGCTTATTTGAAACCTCTAATATTGTATTAGCATCAAATATATTATATTTTTCATAGATATCAAGCATAGCATATCTTAATCTATCAAAATATCCTATCGCGAAAGGACAATCATCAGGATTGCAATGCATACTTCTTCTATTACATATTTTTGTTTTAGCTGTAATATCAATTGTTTTACATTTTAAGCCCTGCTTCTCTAAAAGCCTTAAAGCATCTAATGGCGCATTTTTTCCAGAACCTTTTGCTGTTAGATAAAATAGCTTATCCATTTTATCTAATGTTTTTAATGCTGGAAAAATAGTAGCCATAGTTTTACCTATTCCTGTTGGTGCTATAGCATAAACAATTTCATTATCCTTTAATGCCTGATAGACAGTCTTCATTAAATCTCTTTGTCCTATTCTTTCTTCCTTAAATGGGAAGGATATTTCATGAATAGTCTTTTGTCTTTTTATATTAGCATCATTAACCATATTTAAAAATTGATCATAATCCTCAATTACCTTAAATACAAATTCCTCTAATTCATCTAATTTATAAATTTGATTAAATGATTTAGTATCATATGTGCCTAAATTTATATATGTTAATCTAACATTAATTAAATCTAAGGAATGATTTAAGCAATATAAAAAAGCATAGATTTTTGCTTGAGCAATATGCTCCTTATGGCAATCTAAATCTAATAATTCTAAATCAGCATTTGTTGATTTAATTTCTTCAATGAATAATTCATTATTTTCCTTTAATACGCCATCAATATAGCCATGTAATAAATATTCATTATTATTAACTTTTATTTCACTTTTAATATATACCTCAGCTAATGAATCTTTATCATATTTAGCCTGAATATATTTATGAGCTAGCTTACCATCATTTTCCTCTCTGTTAGAGAATGTTTCAATGGTTAAATCACCACTTCTTGATGTAAAATAAGCTAAATCTCTTACAGCTATATTTTTCATAACGCACCTATTTTAAAAGCACGGTTTCCCGTGCTTAAATTTTTAAATTCTAAATGTCCATACACCAGTTGAATATAAAATTATTTCAATTACTATCCAAACAACTGATATGAATAAAGCTACCATACCATATTTTCTATTAGTTTGGTTTGTATTAGATGCTAAGCATACAATTGCTAATATTAAACCAACGATACCACCTAATAAAGAAAAGATGATTGCACAAATACCAAGTGCTGTACTTTCATTTCCATTATTTTTTTGTCCTTCATTTATATTAGAACCATTATAATTAGCATTTTGATATTCATTATTTTGATTATTTTCAGTATTAGTTGTGTTATTTACTGAAACAAATTCCTTACCGCAATATTCACAAAATTTTGCATCATCTGTATTTTGGGCACCACAGCCTGTACAATATTTCATAGCTAACCTCCTAAAATCTACGTATAAATTATATATTAATTTTTTAAATTAATAAAGAAAAATCAGAAAAGACCTACAAAATGTAGGCCAATTTTTCTATTCTTGATTATTGTTTTCCTCTTTTTGATTAGAAGATTCAGCATTAACATTTTCTAAAGTTTCTGTATTTTCAGCTACTATTTCTTCTTCATCATCCTCTTTATCAACTACAGCAATAGATGCAATTTCAGTATTATCCTTTAATGTAATAATCTTTACACCTTGAGTAGCACGTGATGTTTGAGAAATACCATCAACATGGGTTCTAACAACAATACCCTGTCTTGTTGTAATTAAAATATCATCATTATCGCTAACAGCATCTAATGCAACCAAATCACCAGTCTTTTGAGTAGTGTTCATAGCCTTAACACCAGAACCACCTCTACCCTGTAGACGGTATTCATTAACATCAGTCTTTTTACCATATCCATTAGATGATAATACTAATACATATGGCTTTTCCTCTGTTACAATCGCAACACCAATGATTCTATCCTTTTCGCCAATTAGCATACCACGTACACCAGCACCATTTCTACCGATAGCACGAACATCATTTTCTTTGAAATGAATTGCTTTACCATTTGATGCGGCAAGTACTATTTCTCTATTACCGTCAGTTAATTCAACACGATATAATTCATCATTTTCATCTAGTGAAATAGCAATAATACCAGATGATCTAATATTCTTAAATTGAGCTAGGCTTGTTCTTTTTACTGTACCATTTCTTGTAACAAAGAATAAGTATTTGCTTTCATATTCCTCTTCTGTTTTAAATGTAGGAATAGTAGTTAAAGCCTGAAGCTTTTCACCATCTTGGAATGGAATAATATTAATTAATGGAATACCCTTAGATAATCTATTTCCTTCTGGAATATTATATCCCTTAGAAATATAAACACGTCCCTTATTTGTAAAGAATAATAATTGGTCATGTGTGAATACAGGAATAGCAAAACTAATATCATCATCCTTATGAGTCTTCATACCAGATACACCAACACCACCACGGTTTTGAGCACGATATTCAGATTGCTTCATACGCTTTACATAGCCAAGCTTTGTAACTGTAATGATTACATCTTCCTTTTCAATTAAATCCTCATTTGTGATATTTAAATTAACATTTAATGCTAATTCACTCTTACGCTTATCATTGTATCTATTCTTAATTTCTTCCATTTCAGAAATTAATAATTCATTCTTCTTTTCCTGTGAGCCTAGGATTGAATTATAATATTCAACATCCTTTAATAAACCATCACGCTCTTCAACAAGCTTTTGGTAATTAAGACCAGAAATACGCTGTAATCTCATATCCAAAATAGCTTGAGCTTGAACATCATCTAAGCTGAATCTTTCCATTAATTTCTCTTTTTCTGTTCCATCCTTAGTATTTCTAATGATATGAACAACCTCATCAATGTTATCCTGAGCAATTAATAGACCATCTAAAATATGAATTCTATCTAAAGCCTTCTTTAAATCAAATTCAGTTCTTCTAGTAATAACATTTAATTGATGCTTCAAATAAACATCTAAGGCATCATGTAATGTAATAGCAACAGGCTTATTATCAACTAGACATACCATATTCATACCATAGCTTGTCTGTAAAGGAGTGTATTTATATAGCATATTTAGTACTACATCTGGATTTACATCTCTTCTTAATTCAATAACAATTTTTACGCCATAATCCATATTAGATTCATCACGTAAATCTACGATACCATCAATAATCTTATCCTTTGCTACTTCAGCAATACGCTGAACAATTCTATTTTTATTAATACCATAAGGTATTTCTGTAACAACAATTTCAGCCTTACCATTATCAAATCTATCAATATGAGCCTTACTTCTAATAGTAATAGTACCATTACCTGTAGTATATGCAGATATTAATCCTTCTCTACCTAAAATTAAACCACCAGTAGGAAAATCAGGGCCCTTAACATATTCCATTAAATCCTCACTAGTTAATTCAGGATTTCTAATTAATGCTATACAGCCATCAATAACCTCTCCTAAATTATGAGGTGGAATATTAGTTGCCATACCTACAGCGATACCTGTAGTACCATTAACAAGTAGGTTAGGGATTCTTGAAGGTAATAGATTTGGTTCTATTTCAGTTGCGTCATAGTTTTCAACAAAATCAACTGTATCCTTTTCAATATCTCTTAGCATTTCCATTGCAATCTTTGATAATCTTGCCTCAGTATAACGCATCGCTGCGGCACCATCACCATCGATATTACCAAAGTTACCATGTCCATCAACAAGTGGATATCTATAAGAGAAATCCTGAGCCATACGTACCATTGCTTCATAAATAGATGAGTCACCATGTGGGTGATACTTACCCATTACATCACCAACAATACGTGCTGACTTTTTATGCTGAACATTAGAGAAAATCTTAAGCTCATTCATACCATATAAAATTCTTCTTTGAACTGGTTTTAATCCATCTCTTGCGTCTGGTAATGCTCTTGCTATAATAACTGACATTGCATAATTTAAGAATGCAGTTTTCATCTTATGATTAACATCTAATTGTTCAATTGAATCTTCTTTTCTTTCTTCTAGAGCCTTTTCAAACTCTAAATCTTTTTCATTCATAGCCATATTAATCTAAATCTCCTATACATCAATATTATCAGCAAAATGCGCATTTTCCTGAATGAATACCTTACGAGGCTCTACCTCTTCACCCATTAGCATTTCAAATGTTTGATCTGCAACCTGAGCATCCTCTAAATGTACTCTAGTTAATGTTCTATATTTAGGGTCCATAGTAGTATCCCATAATTGGACAGCATCCATTTCACCTAAACCTTTGTATCTTTGAACATCATACTTCTTGTTTGCATATTTATCCTTCTTTAATCTTTCTAGATCCTCATCAGAATAAACATAATCCATTTGCTTACCAAATTGAATTCTATATAGAGGTGGCTTAGCAACATAAATATATCCTGCCTCAATTAAGCCTCTCATAAATCTATAGAAGAATGTTAATAATAAAATACAAATATGCTCACCATCGACATCGGCATCGGTCATGATTATAATCTTATGATATCTTGCCTTTGTAATATCAAATTCCTCACCAATACCAGTACCAATAGCTCTAATCATTGTTTGAATTTCTTGATTTTCTAAGGCACGAGCTAATTGAACCTTTTGAACATTTAATACCTTACCTCTAAGTGGTAAAATAGCCTGATAATTTGAATTTCTACCAGATTTAGCAGAACCACCGGCAGAATCACCCTCTACTAGATACATTTCAGATTTAGCAGGATCCTTGCATCTACAATCTGCAAGCTTACTAGATAGCATTAAATTATCTAGTGGTGATTTTCTTCTTGTGGCATCTCTTGCAGCCTGAGCAGCCTTTCTAGCACGAGATGCAGCTAAAATCTTATCAATAATTGTTTTAGCATCAGCTGGATGCTCACCTAAATATCTTTCTAATGCTTCACCAAATGCTTTATTAACTAATCCTCTAACCTCAGGATTACCTAATTTTGATTTAGTCTGTCCTTCAAATTCTGGATTTGGATGCTTAATAGAAATAATAGCTACTAATCCCTCTAAAGTATCCTCTCTTGTAATATCCTCATCCTTTTTAAATAGCTTATTATTTTCAGCATATTTCTTTAATTCTCTAGATAATGCAAGCTTAAAGCCTTCCTCATGGTGACCACCTTCATTTGTTGTTACATTATTAACAAATGAATAAATTATTGAATTATATGATGTATTATATTGCATAGCAACCTCAATAATTACATCACGCTTAACCTCTACACCATTAGAATTTAATTCCTTGTAGGAACCAATTGAATTAGTATAAATTATGTCATTATGAAGTAATGTTTTACCAGTACCTAAGAATTGAACATATTCCTTAATACCACCCTCATAATGATAAGTGTTAGAAATAATATTTTCAGGATCTCTTAAATCCTCAACTGTAATAGTTAATACACTATTTAGATATGCAGTCTTCTGCATTCTTTCTCTAATAGTTTCATAATCAAAAATAAGTGTTTCATGGAACATTTCATAATCTGGCTTAAATGTAACAATTGTTCCTGTATGATCAGATTCACCATGCTCATATAAATCAGATACAACAGCACCACGCTCAAATCTTTCAGTATAAAGCTTACCATTTCTCATAACAGTAACCTCTAGCCATTCAGATAACGCATTAACAACTGATGCACCTACACCATGTAGACCACCTGATACCTTATATGCACCATCATCAAACTTACCACCAGCATGTAATACTGAAAAAATAGCCTCTAGCGCAGGTCTTTTTGTTTCAGGGTGTAAATCAATAGGCATACCACGTCCATCATCTGTAACTCTTATGATGCTTGCAGGATGATCTGGATTAGTCTTATCATCTGGTAAAATTTCAACCTTAATATGAGAAGCATAGCCAGCTAATGCCTCATCTACAGAGTTATCTGTAATTTCCCATACTAAATGATGTAAACCTGTTTTACCAGTTGAACCGATATACATACCAGGACGCTCTCTAACAGGCTCTAATCCTTTTAAAATCCTAATGTTTTTAGCACCATAATTATTCGCATCAGGATTGTTTCCAGTAAGCTCAGCGATTTCTTCTTTACTTGCTTCCATTACATTTTCTTCTTTTTCCATCACTTATTCTCCTTCTCTATTCTAATAACTACTGCATTTTTCAAAATATCATCCGGTACTTCTAAAACTGAAGTAGTTGTTATAAACACTTGTTTTGATTCCTTTACATATTCTGTCAAAGCTTTAATTCTACTTTTATCTAAAGCCTGAAAAATATCATCTAATAATAAAACTGGCTCTCCATTTTTTAAGGTAATAATCTTTTTTAAAGCAAGCTTTATTGCTATATAAATAATTCTTGATTGACCCTCACTTGCAAATTGTGAGGCATCAAGATTATTGATTAAAATTTTAAAGCTATCTCTATGAGAACCTATTTGAGTAGCCTTATAAAATAAATCAGATTCTAATTTTAAATCAAATGATTTTCTAATATCATTTACGTTATAGGTTGGCTCATATTTTAATTCAATATGCTCTATTTTCATTTTTTCACAAATCTCATCTAAATTAGAATTAATATCATTTATTAATTTAATTCTTGATTCATAAATGTATTTTAAAGAGCTAGCTAAATCATCAGTGATAATACTAAGCATTACCATATCCTTTGATTCACTTTTTAATATTGAATTTCTTTCATTTAAAAGCTTTTTATATTTAGCAGATTCATTTATATATCTCTTATCTAAAATAGATATATTTAAATCCAAAAATCTTCTTTTATCTAATTTAGCTCCATTTACTAAGGAAATATCTGAAGGTGCTATCATACATACATTTAAATTACCAATGTATTCACCACTCTTCTTTATCTCCTTATCATTGATAAATAAAGATTTTCCCTTCTTTGATAAAACTACCTTGTATTTTTTTTCATCCTCAATTTCAATTTTAGAAAACTCTTGATTAAATCTAATCGTTTCTAAAATATCAACTGTTCTATGAGACTTTGTCGTAGAAGCAATATGAATAGCCTCTAAAATAGAAGTTTTACCAGTTGCGTTTTTGCCACTTAAAATAACAAATGAATTATTGAATTCAAGATTTAATTTTTCAAATAATCTGAAATCTGTTAATTTTAGTGATTTAATCATTATTCAATTATAAATTCTTGATTATCAACCTTAATAACATCATTAGGGTATAGCTTTCTACCCCTTCTATTTTCTTCTTCTCCGTTTACTAAAACTGTATTTTCGGATAAATAAAATTTAGCTTCTCCACCAGATGAAATAATATTTTCTATCTTTAAAAGCTGTTGTAATGTTATATAAGGTGTTGTTATTTTTAATGGCTTCATAAAAAACCCCTTTCTATATGATTATATCATATAGAAGCCAAAAATCAAATAATTAAACCTTATTTTTAGCCTTTTTTTACGTTTTTTTTAATATACGAATAATTATTCATATTTATAATAAAAGCTAAAATTTAACGCTTTAAAATAACTATTAAAGAACATTTAAGCACAAAAAAAAGCTTACCATTTCTGATAAGCTCAAATTTTAATATTAATCCATTCTAACTGGTAAGATTAATTGTGTTAAATTAACATCCTTTTCTCCACGGATTACAAATGGTCTAATTTCACCAGTTAAATTTAACGAAATTTCAGTAGACATAAAGCTCTTTAATGCCTCAAGCAAATATCTAGATGAAAAACCAATTGTTATAGGATTAGATGCATCTACGAATGTAGGAATAACCTCTTCTCTTGCATCACCATAAACTGTATTGTTAGTAGAAATTTCAATTGTTCTATCTTTTCTTACAGATAATTTAATAATAGAATATGCAATTTCTTTATCTCTTTCCTTATCACGAGGTGATAATAAAGATACTCTTTCAACTGCTTCAACTAATTCATCTTTATTGAATTTAACTACAATAGGGAATGAATCAGGAATTAATCTAGATGTATCTGGATAAGAGCCATCTAATAATCTAGTTTGGAAGCATACATTTCTATATTGTGCTAATAATCTATTTTGAGTGAAATATAAATTAACGTCACCATCATATACATCTAATGCTTTTAGCATTTCATCTAAAGACTTATTAGGAATAGTAATATTAAAATCCTTATATTCTCTTATATTAGTAATCTTTTGAGATAGACGGAATGAATCTGTTGCTGTAACAATTAATTCATTATTGCTATTAACAAAATTTACACCAGCTAAAATAGGCTTCTTTTCAGTTTGTGCTGTTGCAAATACAGTTTCCTTAATTAATGACTTTAATACATCAGAATGTAATGTTAAAGGATTTTCAAGAGGAACAAAATCAATCTTTGGATAATTTAATGGATCCATGATATGAAGCTTATATTCACCTCTATCAGCTTTAACAATTAAAATCTTGTCATCAGATAAAAATAAATTTACCTTTTTAGAATTAATCTTTCTAATGATATCAATAAATAATCTACCAGGAACAACAGTTGAACCAGCTTCTACAATTTGAAGTGATGAATCTGTAATTGTAACCTCTACTGAAATATCAGTATTTGATGATGTCATAAATAAATCATTTTCTGTTACATAAAATTTAATTCCTGTTAAAATTGGCATTGGTGATTTAGATGGTAAGCCTCTTGAAATGATATTTAGATTTTCAAGTAAAACTTCTCTATCAATTGTAATATTCATAAAGTCCTCCTAAAAAGATATATTAATGAATTTTTATAATTTTAATAATTAACCACGGTGGATTTGTGGAAAACTAATAAAAACCGTTTAAAATACACGTTTTATTATATCATAATTATTGTGGAAAATGAACAATTATTTCACAAAAATCCACATTATATTTAATATATTAAATAGTTTCAAAGTTTTGAGAATAAAGTTAAAAGAAAAAAACTTAAAGATTTTTACGTCTTTAAGTTAATTTTTTAAAGCTTTTTCATGATACTTTCTACAGCCATTTTTAATTCTTCATTTGTTTTAATTTCATTTTCTATTCTAGTACAGCCATGCATTACAGATGTATGATCCTTACCATTTAAGACAGCACCTATTTTTTGGTATGTTAAATTATATTTATTTTTTAAAATATACATAACAATATGTCTAGGTAAAACAATTTTTGCTGATCTACCTGCACCTAAAATGTCAATTGAATTAATATTATAAAAATTAGCAACAACAGAAATACATGATTCATAAGCATTTTCATGTGTAGTTCTAGCCTTTACTAGTACATCTAATGCTTCTTTAGCAAATTCTAATGTAATAGGCTGACCCATTAAATCAGAGTAAACATTTACTCTATTTAAGGCACCCTCAAGTTCTCTTACATTATCAGTAAATACCTCAGCTATATATGATAAAACATCATCTGGAACTGGTTTTTGTGTTAATTCAGCTACTTTTCTCTTCAAAATGCTTAATCTTTGAGGAAAATCTGGTTGATTTATATTAACCTGAATACCCATTTGAAATCTAGATGTAAGTCTATCCATAAAACCATTTAGCTTATTAGGAGGACAATCTGATGTAATAACAATTTGTTTACTTCTATCTATCATATTTTGGAATAGATTAAAGAATTGCTGCTGAGTACCCTTTTTATCAGTAAGCATTTGGATATCATCCATTAATAATACATCTGTTCCATCGTATTTTTCATTAAATAAAGTTAAATTATTTAATTGAGCAGCCTGTGTATAATCCTTTAAAAAGTCCATAGCTTGTACATAAACAATTTTATTATTTACATTCATATCAGATATATAATTACCGATTGCCTGCATTAAATGTGTTTTACCTAAGCCAACTCCACCAAAAATATATAATGGATTTACAAATACACCAGGAGATTCTGCAACCTTACTAGCTGTTAGAAATGCATTTCTATTTGATTCACCTGTAACAAATGATTCAAATGTATAATTTAAATTTAAATTATTATTATTTAATGCTGTAATAGCTGGTCTAGGCTTTATTTCCTTTGACTTTTTTTCATCCTCTGTTATGAATCTTATTTTATATTTTCTTTCAAATTTACAATCATCTAAAATAGATTCAATATTCTTAATATGAAGTTTATTAATGTTATTTCTTGCAAAAATACTGTCTACTACAATAAAAATTACACCATTTTCCTCATAAGCAATTTGGTCTAAATCTTTAAAATATTGCTCAAAGGTTTGTGGTGATAATTTTCTTTTAAGCTTATCCCTGACAGTATTCCAAACTTCCTGTCCGTTAATCATATTTTTCAACCCACCTTGTCTTTTCAGCAATTATGATACATTAACAAAAAGTGGTTTTCAACAAAAACTTATCAACAAAAAATGTGGATAACTTTTTGTAAATTTAAATAATAATGGTGAAAAAATGTGGATAACTTTTTTTATAAAATTACCTAATTACGCCCTTTTTTTGAGTTGGTCACATTTTCACATGTTAAAAATTGTGTTAATAAGTTATCCACATAGATAAAATATTTTTCCTCTAAATATTAGATAAATATTCACAATTTCTTTTTATGAAAAATGTATGAAAAACAACTTTTTTGGCTTACCTAAAAGAAAAATTTAAAATTTTATCAAAAAAGTATATTGAGTGTTTGAACTATATATACAGTAAATGAGAATGAAAATTACTTTCATAAATTTTCCTTTTCTTTCATAAAAATATTTTTCTAAAAAAGTATATAAAACACTTGAAAAATCGAATAAAATTTGTCAAGAAAAAAATGAAATAAATTGTGGAAAACCTGAAAGATGTTTTCATAGTTATCCACATTTTATAGAATTATGGCGTTATTATCTAATTTTTTGATATTTATGATTTAAAAGTCGAAATTTGCACAATAAAATTTTCATAATGTTTTCATTAAAACCATTATAATATAATAGGTTAAATTAATAATATTCGTTAATTTTAAAAGTTAATTCC
>DJXM01000039.1 GCA_002449755.1 Caryophanales bacterium UBA7004 | reverse complement strand
ATAAGTTCATGGTATTTGCTGATGAGCGTTTAGCAAGAGAAACAGCAGATGCTAGAGCACAAAAGGCTAAATTAGAAGAAAATGCTTTAAAGAAGGCAACATCTTTAGAGGAAATGTTTAAGGACGCAGATTCTTCAAAGAAGGAATTAAATTTAATTATTAAGGGTGATGTACAAGGCTCAGTTGAGGCTTTAAAGGCATCATTAGAAAAGATTAATGTTGAGGATTTAACTGTTAATATTATTCGTGCATCTGTTGGTGCTATTACTGATACAGATGTAGTATTAGCTGAGGCTTCAAATGCTATTATTATTGGATTTAATGTAAGACCTATGGCACCTGTAAGACAGGCTGCCGCTACAAAGGGCGTTGAAATCAGATTATATAATATCATCTATAAGGTAATTGAGGATATTGAGGCTGCCTTAAAGGGTATGCTTGATCCTGTATATGAAGAGGTTGTTACTGGTTCATGTGAGGTTAGAAGCACATTTAAGATTTCTAAGGTAGGTACAATTGCTGGATGCTATGTTACTGATGGTGTTGTAGAAAGAAATTCATTAGTAAGAATTATTAGAGAGGGTATTGTTGTATTTGAGGGTAAGCTTGCATCCCTACGTCGTTTTAAGGATGATGTTAAGGAAGTTAAGGCTGGCTTTGAATGTGGATGCCAAATTGAAAACTTCAATGATATTAAGGAATCTGATATTATTGAATTCTCTGTAATGAAGGAGATACCAAGATAATATGGGTGTCTCATTAGAAAGATTAGAATCATTAGCTTTAAGAGAATTATCACTTATTTTAAGAAATGATGCTAAAAATAAAAAGCTTGGAAGTATAACAGTAACTGAGGTTAGAATTACAAGAGACTTATCATTTATGACAGTTTATTATACATTCTATACAGGTAAAGAAGAAACATTCCAAGAAGCATTAGATTCTTGTAAGGGATACTTAAGAAGCGAACTTGCAAAAAAACTAAAAGCAAGAAAAATGCCAGATTTAATTTTCAAAAGAGATACATCACTAGATTATGGTAATCATATTGATGATATCTTAGTTGAAATCCATAATAAGGATAAGGCATTAAAGGAAGAACAAGAAAAAAAGAAGTAAAAGGGTGAATTTAAATGGCTGATTCATTAGATCAAGCAATAGAAGAAAAATTCGGTTCAAAAAAACCTCAAAAATTTGTTACAAATTCTAGAAATCATATAAAGCATATTATCGGAGTTGTATCTGGTAAGGGTGGAGTAGGTAAATCATTTGTTACAACAATGCTTGCGGTTAATTTAAATAAAAGAGGATTTAAGGTTGGTATCCTAGATTCTGATATTACAGGACCTTCAATTCCTAAGTCATTTGGTATTTTACCAGATGTAAGAGGAGATAAGGAATTAATGTATCCACCTGTATCTGATAATGGTATTAAGGTAATGAGTATTAACCTATTATTAGAAGACCCAACACAGCCAGTATTATGGAGAGGTCCAGTACTTGGAAATGTAATTAAGCAATTTTATTGTGAAGCATTTTGGGATGAATTAGATTTCTTATTAATCGATATGCCTCCAGGAACTGGTGATGTTGCATTAACAGTATTCCAAAGCATTCCTGTTGATGGTGCTGTTATTGTATCAACTCCACAGGATTTAGTTAAGATGATTGTTGGTAAGGCAGTTCATATGTGTGAAATGATGGATGTACCTGTATTAGGTATCGTTGAAAATATGAGCTATATGACATGCTCTTGCTGCGGCAATAAGATTTATCCATTTGGTGAATCTAAATTAGATGAGCTTGCAGAGGAATATAATATATTACCTTTAGGCTCAATGCCTATTAATCCTGAATTTGCTAAGAAGATTGATATGGGTGAAGCAGAAGATATTAATTCAAGCTTCATGGAAAATATTGTAGATTTATTAACAGCAAATCTAAATTAAATTATAAAAAGTCAGTTCGGTGAACTGACTTTTAAAATTAATTAAGCCTATAATCTTTTAATATTTCTTCATATTTTACACCATATGAATGGCTCTTATCGTTTACTGTATTTCTAATAGAATCTATAATGAAATCTGTAGCTTTATCAAGATTAGCTTTAAAATCTAATCCATTTAAAATATTACCAATAACAATAGAAGAGAAAATATCACCAGTACCATGGTATGATGTTTTCTCTTTTTCTTTTAATACAGTAACATCATCTATACCATTATACGCTCTAGCACCAATTTTATTATTTTCGGTAACACCAGTTAAAATAACGTTTTTAGCACCTAGCTTATATAAATCCTTAATTAATTTATCCTGATATTCCTTAGTTTGAATTTCTTGATATTTATTTCCTGTTAAAAATGATGCCTCAGTAATATTAGGAAGAATATAATCTGCCTCTTTTGAGATTCTAATCATACCTAAAACTATATCATTACCTAATCCATAATACATATTTCCATTATCTGCCATGGCAGGATCTACTATAAATAAGCCACCCTCATTTAATAAATTATTTTTAATATCTAAAATATAATCAAATTGAATTTTATTTCCAATATAGCCTGTATAAATTACATCGAATTTAATATTTTCAGATTTCCAATGATTTATTATTTTAGGCATTTCATTAGTTAAATCTAATACTGTGAAATTTTTAAAGCCTGCAGTATGTGTTGATAGAATAGCACTAGGAAGGATTGCAGTTTCAAATCCTAATGCTGATAGAATTGGTAATGCTACTGTGACAGAGCATTGTCCGTAACAGGAAATATCCTGAATTGTTAATATCTTTTTACTCATTTTTTACACCTCTTGAAAAAATGATACTATAAAATTGATACCTTTTAAATTTCCAATTTTGTATTATTTTTTGGTACCAGATTAGATATTAATAAATTATTTTAAATATTTTTTTAATTTTTTAAATTCATCTGCCTAATATTACTTAATAGAAAAAATTAAAAGGGGGAATATTAAATGAAAAAATTGATGATTGGTTTAGCATTAGGCCTAATTTTATTTTTTACAAATTGCTTAAGGCCATACGCAAAGGATGATGATGTGTCAGATTATTTAACATATCAAGAAATTATAATGTCATCTGGAAAACTAATTAAGAATTGGACTGAAAAGGAAAAGAATGAAATCTTAGATAATACAGAAAATCATTTCTTTGGAATTTATTTAGATGTCATTAATCAAAATGTTCAATCAAGCTATATAGCATCAGTTAAGGAATGTATGGGAAATACAGCAAATACAGATATTACATTAGATGTATCATATTCAGTTGAAACAAATACTAAGGTTTCGTTTTCATCATCTGGTTCAGTTTCAGCATCAGGGTCTGGTACTATATCTAAAATAAAGGCAGAGGCTAGTGCTAAGGCTGGTGTTGAATATTCTAATGCGACAACTACATCTATTAAAGAAGCTCGTAAGCTTTCAATTACAGTTGAACCTAATTCTCAATATATGGTTGTTACTAAAGGTAATTTATCTGTTACAAATGGTATTGTTGAGGTATATAGATTTTGGTTTAGGATCTATTATGGAGCATTTGAAATTGTAACTCTTCAAAGTCAATATGCTGAATTAGAAAAGAGGGCAATATGAAAAAGTTATTAATACCAATTTATTTATTATTAATTGTTGGATCAATTATTACTATTGTAATTGGAAATAAAAAGGAAATAGATATTGAATTTTATACTATAAAAGAAAATTATTCATTTGTTGAGGATACTGATAGATATATGACATTTAATGTTGTATCTAAAACAGATAATCCTATAATTCTTTATCCTAAATTAAATAGCTATCAAATAAAATTAGATTCTCAAAGCTTTGATTTAATGGATGTAGATTGTAATATAGTACCTTTTGGAGAATATTTTTTAATTAAAATAAAAGCTATTGTTCCTAATATTACAGATAGTGAATATATAAGTAAAAGCTGTAATTTAATTATTATAAATGGTTCTTATAAATTAAATTTAGATATGGGAACATTTTCTATAATTGATTCTAAATATTTACCTTTAATATCAATTGATAAATTAAGTGGAGCCTATAATGTTAAAAATAAGCAATTTTTAGCTGGTATTAATTTAACATTATCAAATAAATATGAATTTTTAACTCAATTTAGAATTGGGGGAATGGCCTATGGTATTTTATCTAGAATATTGTTTGATAGAAAGCTAGATAATGAAATAGATATAAATGATTATATTGTTAATTACAATCAAACAAAAATAGAGGAGGAATATTTAGTAGGATTAAAATCTAAGGAAATGTTTATTCCACTTGGTTATTTATATGATTATTTAATTAGAAGTGGCTATTTTGTTATTACCTTAGATGGAAACAGCTATTATTTTGATAATTGGTCATATATGACAACTGATCCATCATATCAAAGATTTAAGGATTCCTTAGTAAAGGGGGAATTTATGAATGCTTAAATTAACTAATGTATCTAAAAAATATCGAGACCATGTTGTATTTAATAATGTGACTATAGATGCATCTAATCCTGGAATATATATATTTCAAGGAATTAATGGCTCTGGTAAATCGACAGTATTAAAGGTTTTAGCTGGTGTTATATATAAAAGTGATGGTAAATTTTTACATGATGTATCTATTTCATATTTACCTGATAAATTTAATATGCCTAAGCTTATGAAGGTAAGGGCTTATGTTAAAAATATTTTAAAAATGTATGAAAAGGAAAATTTAGCTGATGAATTAATTTCTAAATTTCAAATCCCAAATAAAAGAATTGGAGATTTATCTAAGGGTAACCAGCAAAAGCTAGGACTTTTACAGGTTTTATATAATGATGCTGATTGTTATATATTAGATGAGCCATTAGATGGATTAGATGATTTTGCGAAGCATTTAGTAAAGGATATTATTAAAGAATATGCTGAAAATGGTAAAATAATTATTTTATCTTTACATGGAAAGAATTTATTTAATGATTTAAAGCCTACTGTATTTGATATTAAGGATGGATTTATAAATGCTAAAAAGAAAAAGAAGAAGGGAGAAATATTGGATGAAGAAAAAGAATTACAATCTGATGAGTCTAACGTCTCTTTATCTTAATTATATTTTTCAAAAAACGACATTGATTGTTTTAGGATTATCATTAATATTAATGACTATCATTTTATTATTAATAGCTAATCCATCACTTTCATCAACTGATTATTTAATAGGATATAAGGATATTCATAATTCATATTTTGAGCAAGGCTTATTTGTTATACAGGTATTTAATAGTATTATTGTAGCTACTGTTGTTATTACTATAATAATTAATTCTATATCATTTGATTCATTATTTGTTTCATATGTGCCTAGATATATAATTTGCTTATCTAAGATATTCGCTATAATAATCATATTATTTGGTATTATATTATTTGAGACTATTGTTTTATATTTAATTCCTTTATTAAAATATGATTTATATAAAACTAATTTAGGAGATTTTAAAATAATTGGATATTTATTATTAGTTACATTCTTTGAGCTTATGGTAGAGGTATTTATATCAACATTAATTCCTACTATGTTTGCTCCTATGACATTCTTGTTTATATTTATTGTTATGAAATCAATTATTCATTCTATGAACAAGGTTAAAAATATTATATCTGCTTTTATTCCGGTTATAGAGGTATCTAATTCAGCATTTAGTAGTGATGGTATAATTGTTGGATTAATTTGGATAATATTACTTTCATTTTTATATATTTCGGTTTATAATGTAAAAGATTTGAAAATAATATAAAAAAGCTGTTGACAAAGAAATGTTAAAAGTGTAAAATATTTTCGGTTAATAAATATGTGGAAAGAAGAAACACCCGTTTCTCGCCTGATTGACATAAGTTGGTAGGCAAATGGTCACTAATGAATAATTATTTTATAAATTATTTTATTTTGATTATTATTGAGGGTGTATTCTGTTATGCCCTCATTTTTATTTATAATTACTTAGGAGGTGTTTAGTATTAACAAGCAAAAGAAAGACGATGCGATTATCAATGATCAAATTCGTGCAAAGGAAATGCTAGTTATTACTGACCAGGGAGAAAAACTTGGAGTATTAACAAGAGGAAAAGCATTACAAGAAGCAGATGACAGAGGTTTAGACCTTGTATTAGTTTCACCAGATGCCAACCCACCAGTAGCAAAGCTTATGGATTATTCAAAATTCCGTTTCCAGCAACAAAAGAAGCTAAAGGAAATGAAGAAGAACCAGAAGGTTATTGTTGTACAAGAAATTCAGCTTTCACCAGTTATTGAAAAGCATGATTTTGAAACAAAGGCTAAGAAGGCTAGAACAATTCTTGAAAAGGGTAATAAAGTTAAGATTACATTAAGATTCAAGGGTCGTATGATTGTACATCAAGAGATTGGTGTAGAAGTTATAAACAAGTTTATCGAATCATTGGCCGACTGCACAACTGTTGAATCAGCAGTTAAATTAGATGGTAGATCATTATTTGCAGTTGTAGCACCAAAAGTAGAAAAGAAAGAAAATTAGAAGGAGTGTAAAATAAAATGCCAAAGCAGAAGACACATAGTGGTTTAAAGAAGAGAATTAAGATCACAGGTACAGGAAAAATTAAGCGTGGTCACGCTTATACAGGTCACTTAAAGACTAACAAGACACATAAGCAAAACAAGGACTTAGCAAAGAGTGCTTTAGTTCATTCAACAGATGAGAAGAGAATTAAGTCATTAATCTCTAATATGAAGTAAGATTGTAGGAGGAAAAGGAAATGCCAAGAGTTAAAGGTGGATATACAACAAGAAGAAGACGTAAGGCCGTTTTAAAGTTAGCTAAAGGCTATTATGGTTCAAAGCATACATTATATAAGACTGCACATGAGCAAGTTATGCGTTCATTACAATATGCTTTCAGAGATAGAAAGCAACGTAAGAGACAATTCAGAAAGCTTTGGATTCAAAGAATCAATGCTGCTGCTCAATTAAATGGTTTAAAGTACAACCAATTCATTAATGGTTTATCTAACGCTGATGTAGTAATCAACAGAAAGATGTTAGCTGATATGGCAGTTAACGATCCAGCTGGATTTGCTGCATTATGTGAAGTAGCTAAGAACGCAAAGGCTAAGGAAAAGGCTGCTGAAAATGTAGTAGTATTAACTACAGCATCTAAGGAAGAAAAGGCTAAGGCTCCTAAGGCAGAAGCTAAGGCATCTAAGCCTGCTGCTAAAGCAGTTAAGGCTGAAAAGCCAGCTAAGGTAGAAGCTAAGGCTGAAGACTTAAATTCTAAGACTGTTGCTGAATTAAAGGAAATGGCTAAGGCTGCTGGTGTTACTGGTATCAGTACAATGAAGAAGGCAGACCTAATCGCTGCTTTATCAAAGTAAGATTAAATTAATGGGCTCATTAATTATGATGAACCCATTATTTTTTATTTATATTACATAAATAATATGGTATAATTGACTTGCATTTTTTTGGAGGTATCATATGTTAGATAAGAAAACAAAAATAATATTTATGGCTGTTATGACTTTGATGGCCGCAATATCAGTGACACTTGGTGCCTTTATTCTATATTTTGTTTTTTCAGGTAGTGATGTTCCTTATTTCTTTAATCATTTTGGATTAGCTATCGTTTTAACATGTATAGGCGTAATTGCATTTTTAATGCCATTCATGGGAACAAAAAAATATGCAGATGATACTAAGGATTCAATTATGCTAATTGTAGCTGGATTATTAGTTTTAGCAGGGCTTTTATCTATTATTATGTCATATCTAGGAATTGGCTTTTACGCATAAAACTTGATATTTAATATAAAATGCCTTATAATAGAGTTACTAGGAAGAAGACCGTGGAGCTCAAAATATTTTATAAGGCAGCTGAGAGTATTTATGTGTTGAAGGCCCTTTATATAGGGAATCCTAATTATTGCTAAGAGAGGCCGCCATCGTGGTAGACTTAGTTCTCTCACGTACCTTCCTAGACTTAAATGGTAACATTAGGGTGGAAAGTTCCACCCTTTAATTTTTTAAAAAAGAGGATTTTATGAATAACGAATTTGAATTACTAAATTTATCGAAAGAGATAATTGATGCATTAAATAAAGAAAATATATTAATACCTACACCAATCCAAAAGGAATCAATTCCTTTATTAAAGGAAGGACATGACTTGATTGGAGGTGCTCAAACAGGTACAGGAAAGACATTTGCTTATTCTATTCCTCTTATTGAAAATATTGATAAGACAAATAGATTTGTTAAAGCTTTAATCCTATGCCCTACAAGAGAATTATCCTTACAGGTAAAAAATGAAATAGATAAGCTTTTATCTAATTTAAAGCTATCTAGCTGTGCAATCTATGGTGGAGAATCATATGTTATCCAAAATAAGAGATTAAAGGCAAAACCAGATATTATTATTGGTACTCCAGGTAGAATAATAGATCAATTAAATAAGGGAAATATAGATTTTTCTAATGTCAGCTATCTAGTATTAGATGAGGCTGATGAAATGCTTAAAATGGGTTTTGAAGAGGATTTAGAGACTATTTTAAATAAGGTTCCATCTAATCGTCAAACTGCTTTATTTTCAGCAACTTTACCTCCATTTATCAAAAAGGTAGCAACTAAATATATGAATAATCCTTTATCTATTCAAATAGAGGCTAAGCAATTAACTGTAGATGCGATTGATCAGCAGGTATATTATTGTAAAAAGGATTCTAAGCGTGATTTAGTTGTAAGACTATTAGATTTTTATGAATTTAAGCATATTATGATATTTTGTAATACAAAGGCTATGGTTGATGAGCTATTAGTATTTTTACAAAATGAAGGATATAAAGTAGAAGGCTTACATGGTGATTTGAAGCAAGCCTTAAGAGATAGAGTTATGCAGCAATTTAGATCAGGCTCTGTTGATATTTTGCTTTGTACAGATGTAGCCGCTCGTGGTATTGATATTGATGATATCGATTGTGTAATCAATTATGATATTCCAAATGAAAATGAATTATATGTTCATAGAATAGGAAGAACAGCTAGAGCTGGTAGAAGTGGTACATCTATTACCTTATCTACATCTAGAGGTCAATCTAGAATTAAGGATTTAGAAAAATATACTAATTCAACTATGACACCTCATGAGATTCCTTCAATTGAAAAAATTAAGGAAAACCATCAAAAGAAATTATATTTTTCTATTAAGGAAGCTATCGAAAATAATAAGGATAATACAGATTTTGATAAGATGATTATGAAATTTTCTAAAGAATCTAATGATCCCATTCCTTTATTAAGAGGCTTAATCGCTATGGCATTTGAAAAATATAAAAAGGATTATCCTGAGGTTTTAACAATTCATTCTAAGCCTAAGAAAGAGGAATCTAAGGGAAGAAATAAAAATAAGAAGGAAAGCCCTCGTGGTAAGGATGGAAGATTAAAACGTGATAAGAAAGAATCAGGCTTTAGTGTATTAGAGGTTAATTTAGGCGAGGCAGATAAGATTAAGCCTAATTTATTAGTTAATACATTACATGATGAGCTAAAGATTCATAGGGAGCATTTTGGTAAGATTAAAACTGATAAAACAAGAACATATTTTGAAGTAAATAGCGAAGCCTTAAGATTCTTTAATACAGATAAAAAGGTTAAGCTTAATAATAAAACATTAAGCTTTAGATTAGTAGATAAAAAGCTTAGATAGGAGTATTTATGCGTATTATTGCTGGAACACTTAGACATAGAATTATAGAAATGACTAATCTTGAAACAACAAGAGAAACTCAGGATAAGGTTAGAGGAGCTATCTTTAATATGATAGGTCCTTATATAGATTCAGAATGCACCCTAGATTTATTTGGGGGCTCTGGTGCTATGGCAATAGAGGCATATTCTAGAGGAGCTAAATATATTGTTATTAATGATTTAAATAATAAGGCATTAGAATGCTCAAAAAGAAATTGTAATAATTTAGGAATTAAGGATGTTAAATTTTATAATTTAGATTATAAGGATTTTGTTAAAAATGATAATCATAAATATGATTTAATCATTTTAGACCCTCCCTATAAAATGGATTATATAGATGAAATATTAGATAGTGTTTATCCTTTATTAATGGAAAAATGCTTAATTGTTTTTGAAATGGGAATTGATTCTAAATATCCTCTTAATTTCAAGGATTTAGAATTAATTAAAAATAAGGAATATGGAATTAAAAGAGTAGTTGTATATAAAAGGTAGATTTATGCAAAGTTTTAAGGAATTATATGATGGAATTAAAAAGTTAATATCTAAATTTAAGAAGGATTTAGCCTTTGATACATTAGATGATCATTTATTATTCAGCAATAAATTTGATGATGATAAGCCAGTTTTAGTTAGATTTGTTACTAATTTTTATAATAAATATAACGCGGTTGAAATTTATAATTCTGTAGATGGCTTAAATTATTTATCTGATTCATTAAATTTACCTAAGAAATATGATAGATTTTTAGACCTAGATGGATTAATTATAATGCTGCTACCATCTGATGCTATAACTAAAGATGATGGAGATTATATTCATAGTCTAAATTATAAAATCAAAAAAGAGGATAATTTATTAATTTATAAATATACATTTGGTAAAGGAAGAAGAAAGCCTAAATTAGATGAATTATCTTTAATATTTGAGAATTTAGATTATCTAGATTCATTATATAAAAATGATTATGAAAGCCTAATGGCAGCTATAGATACTCATAAAATGGTTGATTCACAAATTTATAGAGATAAGCTTGAGTACCAAACATTTTATTCTGATATGCCAAATTTTGAATATAAAATTAAATCATATAAGCCAAATTTAAAATTTATTGAGGAATGTAAAAATAGAACATATTTAGGAGAAGCATTTTTATTTGCCTCATATTATCCAATGGTTATTAAAGAAACTAATGTAAGACCATTAATAATTACCTATTTAGTTCCGAATAAAAAGGTAATTATTAGATATATTACATCAGCTAGAAGTACCTATAAGGATGTAATATTTGGTCTTTTAGATGATATATTTGATAATGTTGGATATATGCCTGAAAAGCTATTAAGTGATAATGCTGATATTTTAGCTATTTTAAAAAAGACATTAGATCAATTACATATTGAATATGATTTAGTTGTTAATACATTTGATGTTATTAAGAATAAGGCATTTGATGAAACTGATTTAGGCATAAAGCCAGGATTATATGATGACCCTGCTGATATTCAATCTAAGGAGGATATTGAGGTATTTTTAAATTATATGGTATCTTCAATTAAGAATATTGATTATGATAGTATGGAATTTAAATCTATTGAGGAGGATTTAGAGGAATTAGATTTAGAGGATGATGATAATGAATCTAGTGATGATACTAAAAATAAAGATACTGATACTGATTTAGTTGCTTAAATCTTTCTTGATAAAATTATAGTAAAATGGTATAATTCTTTTGTATTTTTATATAAATCTTTGATGAAGAATGATTGAATGATTTTATTTTAGCGACTGATGTAGGTGAAAGATCAGATAAATAGTTCATGATGACACTTTTGAGAGCCTGTGATTAGGACGTATTCCTGCGTTAAAGGATAATTGAGGGTATTTATACTGAAATAAGGTGGCACCACGATATTATCGTCCTTATAACTAAATTTAGTTATAGGGACTTTTTTTATATGGATATTAGATTACCTGATGAGAGAATTTCAAATATTTTATTAAGAGAATTAAAAAGGAGCGATTTTGTTGATTTATTTAGAATTGGCTCTAATAATGAAATGTGTAAATATTTGAATTGGGGACCTTATAAAAATGTAAATGAGGCCTTATATACCCTTGATGAAATATATTTAAAAAGACCCTTAGAAAATCTACCTATAGGATACGCTATAGAGCTAGATGGTGTGATGAGAGGTCTAATTGAATATCATACCTATAATGAATTATTAAATTCTATTGAAATTGGCTATTTTTTAGAATTTGATTATTGGAATAGAGGAATAATGACTAAGGCTTTAAAAAAAGCAATAGAGGTAGCTTTTAATCATTTAAATGTAGATAAGATTATAATATCTACATTAAATGAAAATGAAAGATGTATAAATTTAATTAAAAAATTTAAATTTAAATATGAAAGGGAAGAAATGCTTGAGATTGATGATGGAATATTTAAGCTAGGGTCTTACTTTTCTATTTATAAGGATGAATATGGAGGATAAAAAAATGATTGCAAAACCAAAAGGAACATATGATATTTTACCTAATGAATCTCCTAAATGGGCTAAATTGGAAGATACAATTAGAAAGATATGTAAATTATTTAATTATAAGGAAATTAGAACACCTATTTTTGAATCTAGTGAGGTATTCCATAGAGATCAAAATGATACATCTGATATGGTTACTAAGGAAACATATGATTTTAAGGATAGATCTGATAGAGGTATTACATTAAGACCTGAGGGTACTGCAGGTGTTGCAAGAGCATTTGTTGAAAATAAGCTATATGTTGAAAATCCTGTTTCTAAATTATTCTATATGGGACCTATGTTTAGATATGAGCGTCCTCAAAAGGGAAGAAATAGACAATTCAATCAATTTGGGGTTGAGGCTTTAGGTAGTGATTCTCCACTTATTGATGTTGAGGTTATTTCATTAGGTGCAACTTTAATTAGAGCATTAGGATTAAAGGATGTTACTGTAAAGATTAATTCATTAGGTGATGAGGAATCAAGAACAGCCTATAAGAATGTTTTAATTGAGCATTTTTCTAAATATAAAAATGATTTATGTAGTGATTGCTTAAATAGATTAGAGAAGAACCCTTTAAGAATATTAGATTGTAAGGTTGATAGAGATAAGGACTTCTTTAAGAGTGCGCCAAAGATTAATCAATATTTAAATGATTATTCTAAGAATAGATTTAAGGATGTTTTAGAGGGATTAGATTTAATTGGATTAAAATATGTTATTGATGATAATTTAGTTAGAGGCTTAGATTATTATTCTCATACAGTATTTGAGCTTGAGGTAAATGTACCTGAATTTGGAGCTCAAAATGTTATTGGTGCTGGTGGTAGATATGATAATTTAATTTCTGATTTAGGTGGACCTAAGACTCCTGGTGTTGGTATGGCATTTGGTGTTGAAAGATTATTATTAGCAACTGATTTAAATGGAAAGAAGCTTGCTAAGCCTGATGAAATTCATGCATATATAATAGCATTAGGTGATAAAGCCTCTAAGGAAGCATTAAGATTAAATAATGTTTTAAGAATTGGTGGCTTATCTACTGATATGGATTATTTAAATGGTTCTTTAAAGAGCCAATTTAAAAAGGCTGATAAGAATAATGCTAAATTTACATTAATTTTAGGTGATAATGAGCTAGAAAATGGTGTAATTAATATTAAGAATAATGAAACTGATGAGCAAGAAACTATTAAGTTAATTGATGTTTATACATATATTATTACTAAAATAAACGCATTAGGCTGTAGTAAAAAGTAGGAGGATTATTTATGGCTAAGATTAAAAAGGGAAACACAACAAAAAGAGTAATGCTTAAGGATATTACCTTAGGTGCTAACAATAAGGTTGCTGGATTTGTTGAATCAATTAGAAACAAAAAGGCAATGTGCTTTATTGTTTTAAGAGATGTAAGCGGAAAGCTTCAAATTACTATTGAAAAGAGTAAGCATCCATCTTGGGATCTAATGCTTTCTAAAATTACAACTGATACAGTTATTGAGGCAGTTGGTCCTATTGTTAAGAGTGAATATGTTAAATTAAATGGAATGGAAATGTATCCTGATAAAATTAAGATTATTTCATCTATTGCAGAGCCATCTCCAATTTTAGCTCCTAAGGGAGAAGAAACTAATATTGATTTAAGAATTGATTATAGATGGATCGATTTAAGAACTGATAAAAATACTTTAATGTTTAAGACTCAATCTTGTTTTGTAAATGCATGTAGAGAATTTTTATTAAATGAGGATTTTATTGAAATTCATTCACCTAAATTAATTGGTGCTGAATCTGAATCTGGTGCTGGTGTATTTAAGGTAGATTATTTTGATAGAAATGCATATTTAGCACAATCACCTCAATTCTATAAGCAAATGGCTATGGCTGCAGGATTTGAAAGAATTTTCGAGACAGGACCTGTATTTAGAGCTGAAAAGTTTGCTTCACGTAAGCATGCTACTGAATTTACAGGATTTGACCTAGAATTCTCATATATCAATTCATATAAGGATGTTATGAGAATGGAGGAAAGAATGCTTAATTATGCCTTAAAGAAGGTAAAGAAAGATTATGGTAAGCAAATTAAAGAGACTTTTGGTATTGATGTAATTGTACCAAAGCTTCCTTTCCCAGTTATGGATTTACATGATGTATATGATGAATTAGAAAAGAGATATGGATATACTGTACCTGAAAGTGAAAAGGGTGATTTAACTACTGAGGGTGAGCGTTTAGTTGAAAAGCTTTCTAAGGATATGTTTGGTCATGAATTCCTATTCATTACAGGATATTCTAAGGAATGTAGAGCATTCTATCATATGAGAGATAAAAATGGTGTACCTTGTGGATATGACTTAATTTGGAAGGGCTGTGAAATTACAACTGGTGCACAGCGTGAGCATAGATATGAGGTATTATTAGAGCAATGTAAGGAAAAGGGATTAGAGGAGGATGTTAAATTCTATCTTGATTTCTTTAAGTATGGTTGCCCTCCTCACGGTGGATTTGGTATTGGTGTAGATAGAATCACTATGATTTTATTTAATGAGGGTATTAAGGACGCAATGTTTATCTTCCGTGGACCAGATAGATTAAATCCATAATATTTATAATTAATGGCTTTAGCTTTAAAATGCTAAAGTCATTTTTTTCTCAAAGAAAAAATAAATTTTATCAAAATAAATAGGCTTTAATTAATAATGCTTTTATGCTAAAATGATAGGGTGAAAGTATGGTGTTATTATGGAAGAAAAGAAATTAGATAAAAGATCAATAGCTAGAATTCAGGCTATGAAAATCATATATATTGCAGACTTTAATGGTATTAGTATTGACTCATCACTAACAATGGGTAAGACAGGATTTTTTAATGATAACATCGCAGGTGAGGATGAAATTTCACCTGAAACAACTGAATTATTAAATTATGTTACTAATAACCTTGAAAAAATTGATAATCTTATAAATGAAACAATTACAAATTATTCTATTAATAGATTAAATTTAGTAGATAAGGCTATTATAAGAGTAGCAACAGGTGAAATGCTATTAAAGAAGACGGATAAGAGAATTATTATCAATGAAGCATTAGAGATTACTAAGCTATATTCAGACCAAGGGGATCATAAGGCAACATCTTTTAATAATAGATTGCTTGATAATATTAGTAAGAAAATTTAGGGTATATTTATGCAAGAGGAACGTTATTTAACTGTTACAGCTTTAACTAAATATATAAAATATAAATTTGATCATGACCACCATCTTGAAGAGGTTTTGCTTGAAGGTGAGATTTCTAATTTCAAGCATAATTCTCGTGGTCATTTTTATTTTACATTAAAGGATGAGAATTCTCAGATTTCAGCAACGATGTTTGCAAGCTATGCATCTAAGGTAAAATTTGAGCCTGAAAATGGTATGAAGGTATTTGTAAAGGGTAAGGTTACAGTATATGAGCCATCAGGTACATATCAAATTAATGTTACTGAAATTAAAAATGATGGTATTGGTGATTTATATTTAGCCTATGAAAAGCTAAAGAAGGAATTAGCAGAAAAAGGATTATTTAATGAAGATCATAAAATGATGCTTCCAAGATTTCCTAAAACTATAGGTGTAATAACATCACCTACAGGTGCGGCTATTAGAGATATCATTAATACAATATCTAGAAGATATCCACTTTGTCAGGTTATATTATATCCAGCAATTGTCCAAGGTGATGATGCTAAGGATAATATCGTAGCTCAAATAAAAAAAGCTAATTTTGATAATTATTGTGATGTTTTAATTGTAGGTAGAGGTGGAGGTTCAATCGAGGATTTATGGGCCTTTAATGAGCCTATAGTTGCATATGCTATTTATGATAGTAAAATACCTATTATATCAGCAGTAGGACATGAAATAGATTTTACTATCGCTGATTTTGTAGCTGATAAAAGAGCGGCAACTCCAACAGCCGCGGCAGAGCTTGCAACACCAGATATTAATGTATTAAGAGAAAATATTAGATATGATTTAAATCAAATTATAAAAAGAACTAAATATATTTTTGATGAAAGAAAGATGTATTTAGTTAATTTAGATAAAAGATTAGAGGCTTTAAATCCTGTTAATACCTTGAAGCATAAAAGAGAAATATTAGAAGGCGATTTAATGAGATTAAATATGCTTATAAATCAAATTTTAATATCTAAGAAGCATCGATTTGAGCTATTAAAGAGGGAATTAGATTCTAAAAATCCTTTATCTATTATGGAAAGAGGATATTCAATTTCTGAATCTAATGGCAAAATAGTAACATCTATAAATGATGTAGCACCAAATTCTATAATGGAGACAAAGCTAAAGGATGGTACTATTATAAGTAAAGTTTTGGAGGTCAAAGAAAATGGAAAGCAATAAAACATTTGAGGAATGCTTAACTGAATTAGAGACAATTTTAAAATCATTAGAAAATAGAGATATAACATTAGAAGAGGCTGTTAAAGGTTATACAGAGGGCTTAGAATTATCAAAGAAATGCTTTGAAATTTTAAATTCAAATGAAAAATTAGTAGTATCTAAAATGACTGAATCTGGCTTAGAGGCCTTTGACGCTAACAATAATAATTAATATGAGATTAGATTTATATTTAGTAGAAAATAATTATTTTGAATCTAGAAATAAGGCTAAGTCTGAAATAGAAAATGGTAATGTTATTGTTAATGGAAAGAAGATATTAAAATCTTCATTTGATGTAAATGAAAATGATAATATCGAAATAACTGATGATATTTGCCCTTTTGTTTCAAGGGGTGGCTATAAGCTAGATTGTGCAATTAAGGAATTTAATTTAGATTTTAATGGTAAGACAGTTTTAGATATAGGAGCATCAACTGGAGGTTTTACTGACTGTAGCTTGAAGCATGGAGCTAAGATAGTATATGCAGTAGATGTTGGTTCTAATCAGCTTCATGAAAGCTTGAAAGTTGATAAGAGAGTAATTTCGATGGAAAATACTAATATATTAGATGCTAAAAATATACCTTATACTGATTTTATTGTTATGGATGTATCTTTTGTTAGTATAGAATATTTACTTTCTGGTATTGAAAAATATATTACTGATTCAAATTCATTTGTATGCTTAATTAAGCCTCAATTTGAGGTCGGTAAAATGAATTTAAAGGGTGGAATAGTAAAAGATAGAAATAGCTATTTAAAGGTATTAGAAAATGTTAATACTGCACTTTCAAATTATAATTTAGGTATTTCTAAGCTTATTTTATCTCCTATTTTAGGTGGTTCTGGTAATAAGGAATTTTTAGCTTTAATAAAAAGAAATGTAAAAACAAATATTAATTTTATTTCATTTTTAGGAAGTGTTTTAAATGATAAGAGAGCTTAATGTAAAGGATTTTGCTATAATCGAGGATTTAAATATTAATTTTAATTTAGGTATGACTGTTTTAACAGGTGAAACAGGTGCTGGTAAATCATTAATTATTGATACAATTTCATTATTGCTTGGAGCAAGAGCTGATTCTGATATGATTAGATATGGTAAATCTAAGGCTATTGTTTCAGGTATTTTTGATTATAATGAATCATTAAATGATTTATTTGATTCATTATCTATTCCAAAGTTAGATACAATAAAAATAGTAAGAGAAATAACTGAATCTAGAAATGCTATTAAGGTAAATGATATTAATATCACATTGACATCCTTAAAGCAAATAGCTAAAAGATTAGCTGATATTCATGTTCAAAATGATACATATAAATTATTTAATCAGGATGAATATTTATCATTTTTAGATCCTAAATCAGATAAAGCATTTGATAAGCTAATGGATTCATATATTAAAGCTTTATATGAATATAATAATTCCTATTCTATAGTTACAAAAATTAAAAATAATCAGAAGAATGCTAATTTAAAATTAGATTTTTTGAAATATGAAAAGGAAGAAATAGAAGGATTAGATTTATATATTGGAATTGATGATGAATTAAATGAAAAGGTATCAAGGCTTTCAAATTTTGATAAGATTTCAAATTCGTTAAATCAAGCCTATGAAAGCCTAAATTCAGAAATGTCATCAATTGATAGCCTATATGATGCCGCTAAATATTTAGAGGAAATAAAGGAATATGATAAGGATTTTTCTGATTATTCATCTAAATTATTAGATTCATATTATATTTCATCTGAAATAAAGGATAATATAGCTAAGGCTATAAGAAATTTAGATTTTGATCAGGATGAATTAAATTTAGCTATTGAAAAATTAAATGAAATTAATAAGGCTAAGGATAAATATAAAATGAGTGTAGAAGAGCTAATTAAGCATTTAGAGGAAATTACACTTGAAATTGATATGGCCTTAAATTATGATGAGGTTTTAAAAGAAAAGGAAAATGAATTAAAAAAATCATTTGAAAGATTAAAGAATGCGAGTATTAAATTAACTGAATATAGAAAGAAAAAGTCAATAGGCTTAAGTAAGGCTATTGTAGATGAATGTAAGGATTTAGATTTAGATTCTACTAGATTAGAGGTTAAATTTAATGAAGTAAATTATGATGATATGTATAATAAATCAATATTTTTAGATAATGGAGTAGACCAAATTGATTTTTATGTATCATTTAATAGTGGTGAGCCACTTCATTCTATATCTAAAGTCGCATCTGGTGGTGAAGCATCTAGAATGATGCTAGCGTTTAAATCATATTTATTAAATGATAATTCTATATCATTAGAGGTGTTTGATGAAATAGATACAGGTGTATCAGGTAAAACTGCCTTAAAGATAGCGAATAAGATGTATAATATCTCAAAGAAGATACAGGTATTATGTATTACACACCTTCCTCAGGTTGCAGCTAAAGGCGATAGCCATATTTATATTTATAAGGATTTAGTTGATGGTAGAACAAAAACTAATTTTAAATATTTAGAAAATAATGAAAGAATAGAAGAGATAGCTAAAATGCTATCAGGAGATTCTATTTCAATTTATGCATTAGAGCATGCGAAGGAATTGATTCAAAATAGATAATTATTCGACAATATCAAATTAGCTGATATTGTCTTTTTTTTTAGATTTTTTTAAAATTTTTTCAATTTGTTTTTAATTTTTTTGAATTACTTGCCTCTTATTATTATATGAAAGGAGAAAAGTATGAATAAAGATTTATTATGTAAGAATTTTGTAAAGAGAAAAGAAATTTTTGCCGATGCCGTTAATTTCATTCTCTATGATGGGGAAAATAGAATATTGCCATCAAATTTAAAAGAATTAGATCCTAATCAGAATTTAATATTAGAGGATTTTAAAATTGAAAAGCATCGAGATGTATTTAATCAGGTAACATTAATGGAAGGAGATGATGAAAAGTATTTATTATTTGGTATAGAAAACCAAAGCTATATTGACTATGGTATGATTGTAAGATGTATGACCTATGATTTATTGTCATACAATAATCAAATAGAAGAATTGAGAAAGAAAAATAAAAATGATAAAATAAATAATGGTAAAGATTATTTATCAGGCATAAAAAAGGATCAAAAGCTTAAGCCTGTGATTACATTAGTAATATATTTTGGACCAGATGAATGGGATGGGCCAAGATACTTTCATGATATGCTAGATATGAAAGATGTTGTAAAGCCACTTATTCCTAATTACGAATTAAAATTAATTAGCCCATATGATTTAACAAATAGTGAATTGAATAAATTTAATACAGAATTATATAATGTGTTAAAATATATAAAAGTATCAAAGTCTTTGGATAAGAATAATCTATATAAAATGATTGATGAGGACAATTGGGTTTTAGAAACTGATACAATTAAGCTGATAAATGAGATAACAAATTCTAATTTAAAAATTAGTGATGTTAAAGGAGGAAGACAAAATATGTGTGAATTACTTAAGGTAGCATTAGAAGATGCAGAGAAGCAAGGTATTGAAAAAGGTATTGAAAAAGGTATTGAAAAAGCAACTAAAGAAAACATTATAAGTTTATATGAAAATGGAGTATCATTAGAATTATTAGCAAAGTCATTTAAAATGAGTGAAGAAGAGATTAAAATTATAATAGCTAATAAATAACAAATTCTAGATCAAAAAATTAGTTTCGATATAGGAGAAAAGCAGGATATGTGTGAATTACTTAAGGTAGCATTAGAGGATGCAGAGAAGCAAGGAATTGAAAAAGCAACTAAAGATAACATTATAAGCTTATATGAAAATGGAGCATCATTAGAGTTATTAGCAAAGTCATTTAAAATGAGTGAAGAAGAGATTAAAAATATTATAGCTACGAAATAAAAAAGATGTGATTTAGTATATTTAAAAAACTAAATCACATTTTCTTTTTCTATAATGAATTTATTTAATGCTTTTGCAACACCAGATTCTCTATTAGATGCTGTTACATAATCAGCAGACGCTAATACCTCAGGAAAGGCATTTTCCATTGCAACGCCAATTTTAGCTTCCTTAATCATTGGTATATCATTTCCAGCATCACCTATTGCCATTGTATCATCCATGCTGATATTTAAATATTTGGCTAATGATTTTAATGCTTCACCTTTAGATGTTTTCTTATCTAAGAATTCTAAGAATATTTTAGATGATCTAAGCATAGAATATTTTTCTATGAATTTTTTATCTACCTCATTCATAATTCTATTAATATCTAATTCGTCTCCAACCATCATAGCCTTTAGGAATAGGTCATCATCATTTAGTGATATAATATCATGATAATTATCTTTAACATTATTAATTGTTGCCTCAACATCTGTATAAGGATTATGCATTGGTGTTATTAGTTCTCCATCTATTCTAAAGGCATGGAAGAAGACACCTAATCTTTTTGATTCTTCATATAGCTCCTTTACATCTTTTCCTTTTATATTAGATGAATAGATGCATTCATTAGTTCCACAATTAATGATTTTTGCCCCATTATAAAGGATTACATAATCATCATTAGTATTTAATCCTAGGTCAATTAAAAGCGGCTTTACGCCTGAAATTGGCCTTCCTGTTGCGATAACTATTTTAACTCCAAGCTCCTTACATTTATTAATTGCTATTCTATTTTCCGTTGAAACATTTTTTTTAGGATCAAATAATGTTCCATCTAAATCAATTGTTACTATTTTAATCATAAATCTCCTAAAATAAAAGCGCCACATTGTGGTGCTTAATAATTAATGTATAATACTATTTACAATAGCCCATACAAGAGCGAAAATTGAACCGGCTATCATAGCAAAAGCAAGTGTTACAATAATGATTTTACCAGCCTTAGATTTTACTGGGTTATCATATCTATCTTCCTTTTTATCTAAATCATATTTAGATGAGAAGCTATTTTTGCTTTTTTTATTTTTGTTCTTATTTGACACAATCTTCACCTACCAACTAAAAAATGTTATAATTTAATCAATCTTAATTATTATAATATAAATTTTTGAAAAAAGGAAGATGTAACGTGGAAAAAGGTAGTAATCATGCAAAAATAATATTCCATATTGATATGAACGCTTTTTTCTGTAGCGTTGCTTGTATTAAAAATCCTGAGCTTAGAGGAAAGGCCTTTGCTATTGGAAGAGAAAACTCTAGCAAGGGTGTTTTATCTACAGCATCATATGAGGCAAGAAAATATGGAATTCATAGTGCTATGCCTCAAAATGAGGCAATTAAGCTTTTGCCAAGCTTAATTATAATAGAGCCTAATTTTAAGGATTATAGCTATTATCATTATAAGTTTGTTAATTTAATAAAGGAATATACAGATTTAATTGAGGTAGCATCTATAGATGAATTATATGCTGATATGACAGAAATATCTAAGAAAAAGCATCCTATTTTAATAGCTAAGGAGATTCAAGAAAGGCTATTAGGTGAATATAAGTTACCCTGCTCAATTGGTATAGCACCAACTCTTTTTCTAGCTAAAATGGGTAGTGATATAAAAAAGCCTTTAGGTGTAACTGTAATTAGAAAAAGAGAAATTGAAAAGATATTATATCCCTTATCTGTAAGTGATATTTTTGGTATAGGTAAAAGAACATGGCCTAAATTAATAGATAATGGAATAAAAACTATTGGTGATTTTATGAATCCTTTGAATAAGGATAAAATCATAGAATTAATTGGTATAAATACATTTGATTATGCCTATAATGCTATTTTAGGTAAATCTAGTGATATAGTAGATGGAAATAGATATGATGATGCTAAATCTATTTCTGAATGTGAAACATATGATGTTTTTAAGGTTGTTATTGAGGATTTAGCATTAGAGCTAAGAAAATTAACAAGATCAGTTGTTAATAAAATGAAAAAATATAATTATTATACTAAGACAGTAACTATTACATTAAGAGATTCATCATTTAGTACTATTACTAGACAAAGAAGCTTAAATGAATATACTGATGATTTAAATTATATTAATGATGTTGCAATGGAATTATTAGATGATAATTTTATAGATGGTAAGGAATATAGATTGTTAGGAATTGGTGTTTCTAATTTATTAACAAAGGAAGAATTACCACGTGAGCATAATTTATTTAATATATCTGATAAGGATATAAAGGAAAATGAAATTAATAAAATGATTAAAGAATTCCAAAATAAATATGGTAATAAGGCACTATATTTCAAAAAGAATGAAAAATAGTTTGTTTTTCTAATTTCCTTTTGGTAGAATAAGTAAGACTTGGAGGTATTAAATATGCAATTTGATGGATATGAAATAAAAGATTTTATAGTAAGAGCATTAAAGGATTTAAAATTTAGTTCATTTACTCCTGTACAAAAGGAAGTATTTAATGAAATTAAATCTAATAAAAATATATTAGCTAAAAGTAAGACTGGTTCAGGTAAAACTCATGCATTTTTGATTCCTATTTTTAATGATTTAGATATTGAATCAAATGATATATTCGCAACCATTATTGCCCCAACTAGAGAGCTTGCAACTCAAATTTATAAAATGGCTCAGCATATTGCCTCTTTCTCTGATAAAACAATTAATATTAAATTATTTGTTAGTGGTTCAGATAGAGAGCGTGAAATTGAAAAATTAAATAAGAGCCAGCCTCATATTGTTATTGGTACTCCTGGTAAAATTAAGGATTTATCTATAACAGAAAATGCATTAAAGATTTATACATCTAAATATGTAGTTGTAGATGAGGTAGATATGACATTTGAGGAAGGCTTCTTAGATGATGTTGATAATGTATTATCTGTTACAACAGATGCTAAGCTAATGTTTTTTAGTGCGACTATTGCAGTATCTATAGAGCCTTTTTTAAAAAAATATATGACTAATGTTTCAAAGATTGATATCAATAATACTAATGATACTAAGATTGAGCATATTTGGTTACCTTTAAAGCATAAGGAAAGATTAGATGTTTTAGCTACATTATTAGAAACTATTAATCCATATTTATGTATTATCTTTGTTAATAAAAAGGAAACAGTTAATGTAGTAGCATCTAAATTATCAAGTTTGGGATATTTTGTTGGTACTATGCATGGTGATTTATCAGCTAGAGAAAGAAAAAGAGTATTAACTGATGCTAAAAATCTAAAATATCAATTTATTGTCGCTACTGATTTAGCAGCAAGAGGTATAGATATTGAGGGTGTATCTCATATTATTAATTATGAACTACCTACAGATTATGAATTCTATTTACATAGATCAGGTAGAACAGGTAGAATGCATTTGGATGGTATTGTTTATTCATTATATGATGAATTAGATGATCAATATTTAGATAATTTGAATGCTAAAGGTATTAAGCCTAAATATTATGAATTAAAAAATGGTGAAATAGTAGAATATAAGGGTAGAAATACTAGAGCACAAAGAATTAAACCAAAAACTGATTATCAAAAGGAAGCTGCTAAATTTATTCCTAAGACTGAAAAGAAGCCTGGATATAAGAAAAAAAGACAAGCTCAAATTGAAGAGCTTGCTCAAAGATTAAAAAGAAATGATATGAAGAATAAGAAGAAGAGACACGCTAAACCAAAAATTGATAAGCGTACCTCATTATAAAAAGGGGATTAGTCCCCTTTTTCTTATAGTTCCTCTGTATCTTCAACTAAGCATTTATAATTATAATTTTTTATAACTTCCTTGCCGCCTAAGCCTAATAATTCAATAACACAGGCAACACCAACAACCTCAGCACCTAGTCTTTCTGCAAGATTAATTGCAGCCTTTAAAGTACCACCAGTTGCTAATAAATCATCAATAACAACAACCTTATCACCTTTCTTTAGGGCATCTGCATGCATACACATTGTGTTTTTACCATATTCAAGCTCATATTCCTCAGTGATTACCTCTCTAGGAAGCTTACCTGGTTTTCTTACAGGCACAAAGCCAATTCCAAGCTCTGTTGATACAGGGCAACCAAAGATAAATCCTCTAGATTCAGGTGATACGATATGAGTAGCACCAGATTCTTTAGCGAATTTAGCTAATTCTTTAGTAACATATTTAAAGGCTTCACCATTATTACATATTGGTGTAATGTCTTTAAAAACTATTCCTGGCTTTGGGAAGTTAGGAATATCATATATATAATCTTTAATATTCATATGTGTCCTCCAATAAAACATAGATATTATACCATATTTATAATAGTACTATCAATTAAAATTGAAAAAAGACATTCGATGTATCGAATGTCCTTAATTGTTTTTACTTTAATGTTTCACCAGATTTAATATGCTTAACATTTAATTCTTTTGGATTAGAAGAAGAGAAGATACGTACGTTTCTTTCTACAACTAAGCCCTCAGGTAAAATTAGCTTCTTACCGATAACATTTAATCCAGAAGATAATATCTTTGGATTATCCTTGTTTACAGTATAATCATTACCATAGCCAATCTTAGAATTATCGCCAATTACAGTTTCCTTATCAATGATAGTATTTTCAATCTTACAATTCTTTCCAATAACTACATCGTTTAAAATAACTGAATGCTTAATTTCTGAGCCTTCACCAACGATAACACCAGGAGATAATACAGATTCAACAACTGAACCCTCAATATGACAACCATTTGATACTAAAGAAGTAGAAATGTTTGCCTTTTCACCAACCTTAACAGGAGGTAAGTCCTCTGATTTAGTATAAATCTTCCACTTATTATCATATAAGTCTAAAGAAGTATCATGACATAATTCAAGGTTAGCTTCAACATATGAATCATATGTTCCTACATCCTTCCAATAATCATAATATTCATAGGCATAAACCTTCTTAGTTTTTATCATATCAGGAATGATATGCATACCGAAGTCTAAATCCTTAATATCAGGATGAGCATCGATTGCGTCAATTAAAGCCTGAGTTGAGAATACATAGATACCCATAGATGCCTTATTTGATTTTGGCTCTTTTGGTTTTTCTACGAACTTTTCAATCCTTAATGTGCTATCAGTTTCAAGAATACCAAATCTTGAAGCCTCTTCCATAGGAACAATCTTTGCTGCGATAGTTAAATCAGCTCCAGTTTTCTTATGCTGATCAATCATCTTTGAGTAATCCATCTTATAGATATGGTCACCTGATAAGATAAGTACATATTTAGATGCATATCTTTTTACGAATTCAATATTCTTTCTAATAGCATCTGCTGTACCTTCATACCATGAGTTATTAGGCTGAAGAAGTGTTACAAATGAATCACGTCTATCTAAGTCCCATGGCTTACCTACACCAATATGCTCATTTAATGAAAGTGGTAGGTATTGTGTTAAAATACCGATTTGGTAAATTCCTGAATTTGTACAATTTGAAAGTGCAAAGTCAATAATTCTAAATTTACCTGCAAATGGTACTGCTGGCTTACTACGCTTTTCAGATAAGATATCTAATCTAGAACCACGTCCTCCAGCTAAAATTAAAGCTAATGTTTCCATATATTTCCTCCTATTTTCTAGCTATTTACTAAATTATTAAATAATTCTAGATATATAGCTGCTGATTGCTTCCAGCTATAATCCTTAGACATTGCTTGCTTAATCATACTATTGAAAACTTCTTTATCATTATTATATAGATAAATTGCAAGATACATAACTTCCTTTAAATCATATGGATCAAAGTTAGTAAATGTAAATCCTGTACCCTCTCCAGTAAATTGATTATAAGCCTGTACTGTATCCTTTAGTCCACCAGTTTCTCTTACAAGTGGTAAAGTACCATATCTCATTGCTATCATTTGGCCTAGGCCACATGGTTCAAATTTAGAAGGCATTAGGAAGATATCACATCCAGCATAAATCTTTTGTGCTACTGGATCTGAATATCCAATATAAGATTTAAATCTATCTGGATATCTACCCTCTAATGAGCGGAAGAAGTTTTCATAAACTGCATCACCTGAACCCATTAAAATGAATTTTGCATTACTGTTATAAATAATATCATCAATAATAGGCATTAATAAATCAATACCCTTTTGATCAACTAATCTAGATACTAAACCAAATACAGGAACATCCTCGCTTGAATCTAAACCGAAATCCTCTAGTAAGGCCTTCTTATTAGCTGCTTTTCCGGCTTTAAATGTTTTAATATCATAATTCTTATATAAATTCTTATCAGTCTTAGGATTATATTTATCAGTATCGATACCATTTATGATTCCCATAAAATTAAAATATCTCATTCCTAAAACACTATTAAGCTTATATCCATAATAATCTGTTAATACCTCATCTCTATATGTAGGAGATACTGTTGTAATAGAATCAGCCTCCATAATAGCAGTCTTCATAAAATTGATGCATCCACCAAATTCTAAAGAAGAAGAATAAGGAATATATAATATTGACATCATATCTAAAGGGAAGATTCCTTGATATTGAATGTTATGAATACTAAATACTGTCTTTATTCTATTGTATTCAGGATATTGCCAATAATTACATTTTAATATATATGGTAATAAGCCTGTTTGCCAGTCGTTACAATGAATGATATCAGGGAAGAATCCAATAACCTTTAATGCTTCTAATACAGCAAAATTAAAGAATGCATATCTTTCTCCATCATCATTATATCCATATAAGCTTTCTCTATAAAAATACTTATCATTGTCTACAAAATAAAAATCAACGCCATCACGTTCTTCATGGAATATCCCAACATATTCCATTCTTTGACCTAATCTTACATAAGCATATCCTAAATAATAGGATGTGTTTTGGTCCTTAATCCTTTTGTAAAATGGCATAATTACTCTTGCATCGCATCCATTTTCCTTTAATGCCTTTGGTAAAGCACCAATGACATCGGCTAAACCGCCTGTCTTTGCAAAAGGAGCACCTTCACTAGCGCAAATTAATGCTTTCATTTAAATCACCTCTAAACCTTACTTTAATAGAAAAATCTCTTTATTTGATTATATAACTTTTTTATTTATTAAACAAGATGCTATGTTATAAAATCGTAGCAATATTTAATATTAGACCATTTTTTTACTTTGGGGGATTTAAAAAAATTTTATTCTCCAAATTCGAAATTTACATTTAAATGGTAAATTATTCATTATGTTAATTTTTTCTATAATTCTAATAAAATAGATGATAAAAATAATCAATTGATTATTAAATATTAGTTTGAAAATGGATAAATAAGGAATTGACCAAAAATAATCTATTGTATTTACAAAGTTAATTTGTTATAATAATGCAGTATTTGAATTCATTCTTTTATGATTTAAGGAGTAATGATTTATGGCATCAAAAAGAAATAGAAAAAAGGTAAAATTTAAATGGACAAAGGAATTAATTATATTGCTAGCTGGTTTAGCTATATTGCTAACAGTTACAATTATCCTTGCAATTCCATCTCAAGATAAAAAGAATTTAACTAAGTGGAACGATGCTATTACAGCTTATAATTCTGAAAATAGTACATCATATTCTACACTTGGTTCAACTGACATTCATTTAAAAGAAGTTGGTGGTTCTGATGAGGCACAATTTAAGAAGGCAAGAAGTATTTCTGATACTGAAGGATATACATATTTCTTCTATGGTACATTAACTAATGCAACTTATTTAGAGCAATTATCTAAAATCAATACATTAGCTACAACATATGAGCTTGGAAATATTTATTTACTATATGCAACTTTCTACGAGGATGCAAAAGCTGATAGTACAACTGATACAGTTTCATTCAAGCAAACTTGTGATACTTATGAGGATATCCTAAATAAGGGTAAGAGTGCAGACGCAACTGAAATTGATTTAACATCTTATCCTGCATTATTTGTATATAAGAATAATTCATTAATCTTCAATACTCAGGTAGGTAAGGATTCTGATGAATATTCTTGGAGTATTTATATTCAAAAAGCATTCAGCTTTGAAATGAATGAAAAGGCTAAAAGCGAAAATTAATTTAATGGCTGAGATTTTTCTCAGCCTTATCTTTTAATAAAAGGAGAGAAATTATGATTGAACAAATTAAATTTGAAATAAAGAATTTATTAGAAAAATATTATAAAGATAATGGATTTGATGTAAGTATTGTAGTTGAAACACCAAAGGATCCTAAGCTTGGTGATATTTCTGTTCCTATGTTTACTGTAGTTAAGGTTTTAAGAAAGCCTATGCCACAAATCGTAGAAGAGGCTTTAAATATTATTAAGAATGCTTCATTACCTATTAAGGATTTAAAATCTGTTGGTGCTTATATTAATTTATTTGTTGATAAGGAAGTATTATCTGAAAAGATTTTATTAAAATGCCTTAATGAGGGTGAAAACTATGGTAATTCTAATATTGGTTTAGGTAAGAATGTAACATTAGATTATTCATCTCCTAATATTGCAAAAAGCTTTTCAATTGGTCATTTAAGATCAACTATGATTGGTAATTCAATTAAATTAATTTTAAAGAAATGTGGATATAATACATTTGCTATAAATTATTTAGGTGACTGGGGTACTCAATTTGGCAAGATGATTGTTGCCTATAAGAAGTGGGGAAATAAGGAAGTTATTATGAATGACCCTATTTCTGAATTAACAAAGCTTTATGTTAAATTCCATGAGGAGGCTGAAAAGGATCCTTCACTTGATGATTTAGCAAGAGAAGCATTTAGACAAATGGAATTAAGTAATCCTGAATATTTAGATTTATGGAAGTGGATTAGAGAGGAATCATTAAAGGAATCAGCTCAAATCTATGATTTATTAGAGATTGATTTTGATTCTTATAATGGGGAGGCATTCTATAATGATAAGATGGATCCTATTATAAAGGAATTAGAGGAAAAGCATTTATTACATGAGGATCAAGGTGCAATGATTGTTGATTTAGGTGATAATATTCCACCTGCATTAATTAAAAGAAGTGATGGTGGTTCTTTATATATCACTCGTGATTTAGCTGCTGTATTCTATAGAAAAAAGGAATATAAATTTGATAAGATTTTATATGTTGTAGGAAATGAGCAAAAGCTTCATTTTGAGCAATTAAAGATGCTAGTTGATAAGATGGGTTATGATTTTTCTGATCAAATTGTGCATGTTAATTTTGGTTTATATTTAACTAATGGTAAAAAAGCATCTACAAGAAAGGGTAATGTAGTTAAATTATATGATGTGCTTCAAACAGCAATTAAGCTTGCTTATGATTTAATTAGTGAGAAGAACCCTAATTTAAAGAACAAGGATACTATTGCTAAATATGTAGGTATTGCAGCTATAGTATTTGCTGATTTAAAGAATTATAGAGGTTCTGATATTGATTTCAATATTGAGCAGGCTGTAAAATTTGAGGGTCAAACTGGTCCTTATTTACAATATACATCTGTAAGAATTGCTTCTATTCTAAAGAATGTTGAATTTGATTTTAATAATATTTCAAAGGAATTATTCGAAAAAGAACATTATTTTGAATTAGTAAGATTAGTTTCTGAATTCCAATCAACAATTGAAAAGGCCGCAAATGAGGCATCACCTTCAATTGTTGCTAAATATTTATTAAATTTAGCTGCATCATTTAATCATTTCTATTCTATAGAAAAGATAAATGCTAGTGATGAAAAGGTTAGAAATACTAATTTAGCATTAGCTAAATCAGTAAGAATCGTATTAAATGAGGGCTTAAGATTATTAGGTATTCATTACCTTGATGAAATGTAATTTATGTCTAAGAAAAAGATTATAAGAAATCTGATATTTGTTTTAGCTATATTATTACTTGTTATATTAATGATTGTAGGGCTTGGTGATATTAAAAAGATATTTGAATTTTTATCTAATGCCAAATTATCATATATATTTTTAGCTATATTATTTGTTTTATTATATGCTATAACTTATCAGGCTTCATTAATGATATTAACTAAATATAGATATAAGGATATTAAATTTATTGATTTATTTGCAATAAGTGGAACTGAATTTTTCTTTAATGCTATAACACCATTTTCTTCTGGTGGTCAGCCATTTCAGGCTTATGCATTAAAAAGAAAAAATATGAAATTGGCTGATTCAACATCAGCCCTACTTATAAATTTTATTGCTTATCAGGTATGCTTAAATATAATAGCTATTGTATTTTTGATTTTATATTATTCTAGAATATATCAGGAAATAGATGCCTTTATTGCTTTTTTAATTGTTGGCTTTTCGATTAATATGGTAATTATGGTAGGCTTAATCCTAATTGGTACTGTAAAGCCTATAGGTAGATTTTTCATATTTTTATTTGATAAGATATGTAAAATAAAATTTTTAAATAGATTTTCTTCTAAGCATGATGATTTTGTTTTATATATCGATAATATGCAAAATGCATTTAAGGAAATTATTAAATCATTTAAAATTTGGGTTTTAATATTATTAACTAAAATTATTTCGTTTTTGATTTATTATGCCATTCCGTTTGTTGGCTTATATGCAATAGGAGTAGAAATTCAAATGATTGATTTGCCATATGTTATGGCATTAACAGCCTTTGTTTTAACTATTGCTATATGGGTGCCTACTCCTGGGGCATCTGGTGGAGTTGAGTATGCATTTAAGGAATTATATTCTCCATTTATTGAAGGCTATGGATATTCTACAAATGATGCGCTTCAGATTTCTTTAGCATTATTAATGATATGGAGATTACTAACTTATTATTTTTTAATTCTTTATGGATTTATATTGTATTTGATATTTGAACGTCGTGATAGAAAGAATAATAATTTAATGCAACTTGAAGAAAAAAGTGATATAATGGTTAAGGAAAATTTATAAGAGGAATGATAGAATGAAAATTGGTATATTTACTGATCAATACTATCCAATGATTAGTGGTGTAGTAACATCAATAAAAATGCTATATGAGGGTTTAGAATCATTAGGTCATGATGTTTATATTTTTACATTTTGTGTATCAATGAAGCATCTTACTGAAAATCAAAAAAAAGAACTTGAATCTAAAAATGTTATTTTTATTAATGGCATTAGATACCCTTTTAAATCTATAAAGGACTATAGATTTACATTTAGCTATAAGAAAACATTGAATAAAATTAAAGAATATAATTTAGATATTATTCATGTTCAAACTGAATTTTCAATTTCTAAGATTGCAATGCGTGCATCTAAAAAATTCGGTATTCCAATTATTCATACTCTTCATACTTCCTATAAGGATTATATCCAATATTTATTCCCACATTTAGATAAGAGATTCCATAGACAATTAATGTATTTAGAAAAGAAGTGGTTCACAGGACCTATTAGTGAAGCTTCTGAATATGAGATTGTTCCAACTAAAAAGGTAATTTCTGATTTTGAATTATATGGAGTTAAAAATCAGGATGTTGAGATTGTACCTACAGGTATTGAAATTGAAAGATTTCAAATCCAAAATGCTAATTTAGTTAAAATTAGAGAAATAAGAGATAAATATAAAATCAATGATACAGATTTTATATTTGCATATATAGGAAGAACATCTAAGGAAAAGAATATTGAGTTTTTAATTGAGGCTTTTTCTTTAGCCTTTTGTAATACACCTCATGTAAAATTCTTACTTGTTGGTGGTGGACCTGAGCTTGAAGATTTGAAAAAATATGCAGATAAGCAAGGTATTTTAAATCAAATGATTTTCACTGATTTAGTTCCTTGGGAGGAGGTTCCTCAATATTATCATATCTTCAATATTTTCATGAATGCATCTAAGTCTGAAACACAGGGATTGACATATATAGAGGCATTATCTAGTGGTACTCCTGTTTTAGTTCAAAAGGATGAAGCAGTTGATGGATTGATTGAAGAAGGGTATAATGGATTTATATTTGATTCATTAGAGGAATGTATCGAAAAGATGGCATATATCTTTAAAAATCAAGAAGTGCTTCTTGATATGAAGAAGAATGCAACAAAAACCTCTTTAGAATATTCTAAAGAAAAATTTGCTGAATCTGTTTTAAAAATATATGAAGCAGCAATAAGAAAATATAAAAATAATCAGGAGTAATTGTTACTCCTAAATGGCCAAGTGGCGTAATGGCAGCCGCGGAAGACTCAAAATCTTTTGGTAGTGATACCGTGTGGGTTCGACTCCCATCTTGGCCACCAGTTGAAATGGTATCCGAACACATTGGGATGTATAAATCTAATGGTTGTTTGGTCTTAGTTATATATTTAGACAAATAGAAGAACGCTTCGGCGTTTTTTCTTTTTATGCCAATCTTTCGGTTTTATATTCGCCAATCTTTCGGTTTTGAAAAAGTAAAATAAAAAAATCAAAGTAAATATTCAAAAAAAATCGAAACAAAGCGTCAAAAAAAACCGAAATGAATGTTACAATGTGTCAGTCTGTTTTTTTATTGGATTGTATCCTTCAGTCTATATGTTTTTATGAATTTTGGCCCATAAAGTGATTTTTGAGTTCACCTTTTTGAGTTTTTTTGGTTGATAGAAAAATGAAGCGACGAAAGGTGACGAAAGATATTTTTAATACGATTGTGCTATAAAACGCATGGACATTTGCCTGGACATTTTGACGATTATTAATTTTTATATATTCTTTAATAATTCTGATTTTGATATTGATATAATTTTGGTCATAACAAATCTCTTCTTACCTACATCTTTAATAGAAGAACCAATAGAATATATATCATCATCTATTATTAAAAATCTATCATGTATTATATTATTCCTGTTTACTATTAAGTTATGATTAATTTGAAATTTATTAATATCTTGTTTAGAAATACTAGCTGAAGGTAATGTGTAAATAGAAATAGGTATATTTATTTCATTTAACATATCTAATACAGTTATATCAATATATCCATCGATAATTATTATTTCTTTCTTAGCAGATAGAAGAAGCTTTTTAATGTAAGAATATGCCTCAAATATTTTATTTTCATAAAATAGCATATTTGATAATATATTATCAGTTGATTCAAGGGATAATAATCTATTATTTATATTAGATGTATTTTCAATTAAATTATTTACTTTATTATTTAATGTTATTATATTTTCTTGGCATTCGATACATCTTTTATTATTTATAGAATAACCATTTATCAAATATTGTTTTAAGACTGAATTAGCCCAAATACGAAATTGTGTGCCGCGTTGGGATTTGACTCGGTAACCAACTGAGATAATTACATTTAAGCTATAATATTGCGTTGGTTTATCGTTTCCAGTAAGTCGCACTTTTTGCGAATTACTTATTTTATCAAGTTCTTTTTCAAAAAATACGTTATTAATATGCTTTTGTATTGTCTTATAATCTCTTTCAAACATATACGCCATTTCTTGAGCACTTAGCCAAACAGTCTCCTCATCGGGTGATACATTTACATCTAAGCTGAATTCTCCATCTTCAAATTTTATCAATTCGTATTTCTTTTCTTGAATATTCATATTATTTTCCTCCTGTTTTTCTCAAAAAGAAAAGCCTTACTGTATTTCTACAATAAGGCTTAAAAAAATTTTATTAAGTTGTAATTTTAAACAATTATTATTCATATTATTATACAACTTCCTTTTTATAGTTTTATTTTAGCACATAATACTTTAAAATGATATAATTTAAGTAATGTTTTACAGGTTGGTGTGCCAAAAATTTACGCGATATAAGTTTGACAGTCTATAATTAGCAAATTATACTTAAGTCAATTCTATAACACGAACATTTTTTCTGGTTATTTTCTGGTTGCATTTGTGGTACAAAATATCTTGACTTAATTGCTACAATTTAATTTGACACATTCAAATATAATCTTAAAATTAGTAATAGATTATTTTTGTACCTCATATATGTTTAATAATGTGATGCTTATTGCATACTTTTTTTAAATTAATTGAAAACAAATTCTAATCCAAACACTACTAATACAGAAATAATAGTTACAACTACAAGCTTTTGCTTCAAAAGTGCTAATGCTATAGCTGTAGCAGTTCCTATTATTGCTATATAGATATTAGATGTAAAGAAGAAGATTCCTGGAAATGTTAGACATGCAAGAACTGCATAAGGAACATAAAATAAAAATGAATTTATAAATTGCGATTTGATTTTCTTTTTAAAGAATGCAATTGGTAATGCTCTAGGAATATAGGTTACTAATGACATTATTAATACAGCGATAAAATTATACATCCTTTTTATCCTCCATATTAATATCCTTATGATCATCTGGTGTGCTTGTATCTACTATAGGAAAGAAGATAGCTCCAAATAAGGATGCAAGCACAGTTGAGATAATAATTTTAAATCCAATACCTATTTCTTTAATATAAGGTACAAATTCAAATATACATGATAAGGCAATAGATATTAAAATAACTACTAATATTCTATAATTCTTTTTTGCATCAGGAATGATTATTGAAATAAACATTGCATATAATGATATTCCTAATGCATCTAATAGCTTTTCTGGAATAACATTAGATGCATATGCTCCTAATGCTGTACCAGCTACCCAAAATAAAATAGGTAGTGAAATTAAGCCAAACATATATTTGGCTGTTATTTTTCTTTCTTCTGTAATCGCAACAGCGAATACCTCATCAGTAATTCCATAGCCAAATAGAAGCCTAGCTCCTGTTGGAACTGATGAATCTAGCTTTTGAGATAATGATAAGCTCATTAAAGAATATCTTAAATTTATTAATAATACAGTTAATCCAATTTCAAAATATCCAGCCGCTTTAGCAATCATTTTTATTCCTGCATATTGCCCTGCAGAAGTAATGTTTGTTAATGATATTATTATGCTCATTAATGGTGTAATTCCATTTCCAATACATATTACTCCAAATGAAAATGAAACTGCTAAATAGCCAAGCGCAATTGGAATTCCTTTTTTCATTCCATAAAAAAAATCATTCATGATATCACCTATAACCTCATGAATTTTATCATTTTATTAAAAAATGTTCAATAATTCTTTTGATTTACAACTTATATTATTTATAATATAATATAAGCAAGGGTTTTCATTAATCAGAAAATTAATATATTCAGGAGGTTTTTATGAAAACATTTCAAGTAATTACAGATTCAACATCTGATGTTGAAAAGAAATTTAGAGAGGAATATGATTTAGATTACCTTAAAATGGTTTTTACTATTGAAGGTAAAACATATGATGCTGATTTAGATTGGAAGGATATTTCTGCTAAAGGATATTTTGATTCAATGAGAAAGGGTAATCGTAGTGTAACTGGTCAGATTAAGATTACTGAATTAGAAGAAAAATTTGAAAAGTATTTAAGCCAGGGCTTAGATATTTTATATATTGCTTGCTCATCAAAGCTTTCATCTTCAGTTAATACTGCTAAATCATTTGCAGATGAAATATTAGAAAAATATAAAGGAAGAAGAATTGTTTGTTACGATTCTTTAAGAAGTAATTATGCTGAAGGATATATGGCCATTTGTGCTGCTAAAATGGCTAAGGATGGAAAAACATTAGATGAGGTTATATCTTATTTAGATCAAAATAAATTAAAATATCAAACTTATGCAACTGTTGCTACTCTAGATTGGCTAAAGAAGGCAGGTAGAGTTAAAGCATCAACTGCATTCTTTGGTAATTTAATTGGTGTTAAGCCTATTATTTTAGGAGATAAGAATGGTAATAATTATTCATTTAAGAAGGTTAAGGGTAGAAAGCCATCATTAGATGAATTAGTTAATATTATTCTTGAAAGAATAGAAAATAATCCAAATAATATTTTATTTATTGAGCATGCTGACTGCGAGGCAGATGCTAATTACATTAAGGATTCATTAAAGGAAAAATTTAATGGAAAGGTTAATGTTTCTACATTAGGTCCTATTATTTCTGCAACTACAGGACCAGACACAATTACTGTTAATTTCTATGGCGAGGAAGTAACTATTGCGGGTGAAGAATAGAATATGATTTTATTTGAATTAGATGGTACTAGCTATGCTAATATGGTCGCTATGGGTTCAAAGAATTTACTATCTGATATTGAAAGAGTAAATGCTTTAAATGTATTCCCGGTGCCTGATGGTGATACTGGTACTAATATGAGAATGACAATTGAAGGTGGAGTAGAGGAAGGCTTAAAAACTATTTCTACATCAATTGCAGAGGTTTCTAAATTAATGTCTAGAGCCATGACGTTAAATGCTAGAGGAAATTCTGGTGTTATTTTATCTCAATATTTTAGAGGTATTTCTCAGGGCTTAGATGGATTAGAAAAGGCTAATGTTAAGCAATTTGGTGAAGCATTGGTTTCTGGTACTAAAAGAGCTTATAAGGTTGTTCAAAATCCAACAGAGGGAACAATTCTAACTGTAGTAAGAGAAGCAGGAGAAGCTGCACTAAATGATTATAAGGATGGAATGAATTTAACTGAATATTTAAATAATTATGTTAAATATGCTTATGAATCATTAGCTAGAACTCCTGATTTGCTTCCGGTTTTAAAAAAGGCTGGAGTTGTAGATAGTGGAGCTGTTGGTCTTATTTTAATTTTTGAAGGATTTATAAAATATTTAAATGAGGAAGAAATTATATTAAGTGATGATTCAAAGGATGAGAAGAAATTTGGAGTTGATTCTAAATTAATCAATGGCTTCAGCATTGATTTTAGCTTACAACTTCAAAATTCTAAAATTGATGTTACTAAATTTAATTTAAAGGATTTTAATTCTATTTTAAATGGTTTAGGAACTAATTTAATTACGAATTTAAATGATACATTATTAGATGCTCATATTAATACATTTCATCCTGGAACTGTAATTTGTCAAATTAGAAAATTTGGTGAAATTACTAAAATTAAAATTCTTAATTTAGATATTGATGAAATAGATGATGAGATTAAAAGTGAAGAGCCAATCTTTGCACGTGAGCATAAAAAATATGCTACAGTTGCTGTAGCTAATGGTGCAGGCTTAGTTCAAGCATTTCGTGATATGGGAGTAGATGAGGTTGTTTCAGGTGGTCAAACTATGAATACATCTACTCAGGATTTTATCAAAGCATTTAATTCATTAAATGCCGAAAACATTTTTGTTTTCCCTAACAATTCTAATATTGTTATGGCAGCTGAGCAGGCAGCTAAAAATTATGATAAGGCAAATGTTTATGTTGTTAAAACAAAAACAATTGCAGAAGGCTATTCAGCATGCCAAATGATTAATTTTGATTCTGATGATATTGATACAATATTAAATGAATTTAATGAGGTTATTTCTAATGTTTCAACATTAGAGGTTACATATTCTATTAGAGATACAAATATTAATGATTTAATTATCAAAAAAGGAGATTTTATTTGTATTTATAACGGAAACCTTATATCTGCTAGCAAGGATAGAATAAGTGCAATTAAGCAGGCTTTTAGGGCTATTCCTGATTTTAATGATAAATCTGTTTTAACAGTTTTATGTGGAATAGATGTAAGAATAGAAGAAACTCAGGAAATAGAAGAAATTGCTAAAGCATTTAATTCTTATATTGAGGTATATCCTGTTGAGGGTAATCAGGATGTATATAGCTATATTATAGGTATTGAATAATAACAAATAGGATAGTTTGAATCTATCCTATTTTCTTTACACTCATAAATAAATTGCATATAATATAATTGTATAAAATACAAAGGAGGATGTTTATGAACTATATAGAGGAAATTAAGAATAGAAAAAGCGTTAGAACATTCGATAAAAATAAAAATATAGATTCAGCTTTATTAAATGAAATAAAGGAATTTATGAATAATGTTACTAATCCATATGGATTAAAAATAGAATGGTTTTTATTAAATAGTGATGAATATAAATTATCATCACCAGTTATCGTTGGTGAAAAATATTATATCTTAGGAAAAATGAAAAAGGAATTAAATGCAGAAGAAGCATTTGGATATGAATTAGAGGAAATAGTTTTAAATTTAAAAGCATTAGACTTAGGTACTACCTGGATGGCTGGTACATTCTCTCGTTCTCTTTTTGAAAAGGCTATTAATTTAAAGAGTGATGAAATTATGCCTTGTGTAACTCCAATAGGATATAAGGCAGCTAAAATGTCTATAAGGGAGAAGCTAATGAGAAAGGGTATTAAGGCAGATACTAGATTAGAATTTAATGATTTATTCTTTAAAAATGATTTTAATACTAAATTAGATAATGATGATTTAGAAAAATATAATGATATTTTAGAATTAGTTAGAATTGCTCCATCTGCAGTAAATAAGCAGCCCTGGAGAATATTATTAGAGAATAATAAATTCTATTTTTATAAGGCTTCATCTAAAGGATTTGATAGAGATGGCTTTGATGTTCAAAAAATTGATTTAGGAATTGCTTTAAATCATTTTATTCATGGATTAAATGAAAAAGGAATAGATTATGAATTTGAAATATCTAATCCTAATTTTAAAGTAGAATCTCTTGAATATATTGCAACTATTATATTAGAATAATTTAAAAAGACGGCATAAATTTAAAGAATACTGTGAAGGATTATCTATCTATCTATATAGAATATCCATCTAGCTATAATTCATCATATATAAAAAATGCTGTAAAGATTGAGATTGGACCAATTGCATCTTGGACCTTATGAGTCAAAAAAGATAAAAAGTTTGAAAAAAATCGAATAGACATTTTACACATAAATTCTTGAAATAATATAATTATTTTGATATTGTAGATTATACTCGACAAAAAACCTACAATATTGTATAATATAGTCGTCAGGATGGTGAAACTATGGATAAAGAAATTCTTAAAAAGATAATATATGATCAACATCAAGTAATACAAGATACAATTATAGTAGATAGGGATGTAGAATTAGAGTCGAATGCTAATTATGTATTAGTTGGTTTAAGACGTGTTGGCAAAACTACATTATTATATAAAAGAGTGCAAGATTTAATTAAATCTGGAGTTGAATGGAATCAAATTATATATATTAATTTTGATGATGAAAGATTAATCGATTTTAAATTAAATGATTTTGATGATATTTTACTTGTAGCAGAAGAAATGTCTTCTAAAAAGCATTACTTTTATTTTGATGAAATTCAAAATATAGATGATTGGGAAAAGTTTGCAATTAGAGTAGCTAATCAAGGATATAAGGTTGATATTACTGGTAGTAATGCAAAAATGTTATCTAATGAGGTTGCAGCAAAACTTGGTGGAAGATATATCATGAAAGAAATATTACCATATTCTTTTAAGGAATATTTACGTGCAAATAATCTTAATAATGATGCTTATTCAACTAAAGAAATAGCTAAAATTAATAATATATTAGAACAATATTTTATTTATGGTGGATTTCCTGCATCTATAGACTTTAAAAATAAAAGAGAATATGTATCTAGCGTATATCAAAAGGTTTTGTATAATGACATTATTACTCACAATAAAGTGAGAAGCGAAAAGGGAATGAAACTATTGATTAAAAAAATATCCGAATCAGTTATGCAAGACATATCATATACAAGATTACAAAATATAATAACTGGTATTGGTTATAAAATATCAAAAGATGTAATAATTGATTATTGTGGATATATAAAAGATTCATTCTTGTTATTTACACTTGAAAATTATTTTGCTTCATTTGTTGATAAGAGTAGTAATCCTAAATATTATTTTAGGGACAATGGAATTCTGAATTTATTTGGTGAAGCTAAAAGAACAGCTCTATTAGAAAACATAGTCGCGATAAATTTATATAGATATAATTATGAAATGTATTATTTAAAAGGTAATAAAGTTGATATTGATTTTTATTTACCAAGCAATAAAACATTAATCCAAGTTGCATATTCATTAAGTGATTCTTTAACATATGATAGAGAAGTATCAAATTTAATCAATTATGCAAATGATAAAGAAGAGGAATTAAAACTTATTATAGTTACTTATGATGAAAAGAGAATAATAGAAATAAATAATAAAAAGATATATGTTATTCCTTTAAAAGAGTTCTTATTAAATAATTAATAGAATGACTATAATATTTTATTAAATGTTACAAACAAAAATAGAAGAGAAAATGAATTATATGATAGATAAGAATGAAACAAATAAATTATTTGAAAAATATATAAAGAAATTGAGAATAACACCAACATGGGATGTGCAATTAGAATTTGTGGAGGATTCTAACTGGAAAAAGACTGGTGATTTTAAGATTGATTGTGATGATAGAAAAGCAGTATTACTATTAAACATAGTAAATCCAAAACAAGAAAATATTGAAGAAGTAATTGTACATGAATTAATGCACATAAAAATGTATCCATTAGATCAAGTAACAGAATCTTTAATAATTAATTGCTTTGAAGAAGGCTCACCTGCAATTAATTTTGCTTATCAACAATTTTATACTGCTCTTGAGCAAACAGTAGAAGAATTAGCCAAATGTTTTTTATTAGAATATGGTGATAATAAAAAGTTCTCATATGGTAGATGTAAGAGTGGAAAATCTTTTAATGAACTATATGAAGGTCTAAAAAATATTGAGTAGATTAATCTTTGAGACGGTATGCTCGTTATCTTTAGGAGTGCTCCACCAAAACAAAGAATGAATATAATTTGCCACAATAATATATAATCGGGGAAAAAGTGTATTTCCACAAAAAAAGGGAATTGAATCTTGAATTATATAGAGATTAATGTTAAAATGTAATCGGAAATAACGTGGAATTCCACAGAAAAGGTGATTAGATTGATTAATAGAGACAAGTACTTAAATGATATTATAAAATCAAAGGACAATGGTTTTCCTAAGGTTATAACCGGTATAAGACGATGTGGCAAATCATATCTTTTAAATAATATTTTTAAGGAGTATTTGATATCATCAGGCGTAAGTGAAAAGAATATAATAAATATAGATTTAACTAAGTTATCAAATTCATATTATCGTGATCCGATTTATTTATATGAGCATGTTGTTGAACTAACTAAGAATAATAATGAAATGTTTTATGTTATTATTGATGAAATACAAGAAGTTTACTCGATTGTTAACACTGCCTTAACAAATGGTGAGCATATTAAAGCCAAATTAAATGATGAAGAAATCATATCTTTTGTCGATGTGGTATTAGATTTGGCATCGTTAGATAATATTGATTTATATGTTACTGGCAGTAATTCAAAAATGCTTTCAACAGATATTGTTACAGAATTTAGAGATAAGGCTACAAATATTAGATTGTTACCATTATCATATGAGGAATTCTATAATTATAGAAAAGTTGACGAAACAAAAGCTCTAACAGAATATATGATGTATGGTGGAATGCCTTTAGCAGTTTTAAAGGAAGGCATTGAAAAGGAAAACTATCTTAAAAGTTTGTTTGAAACAACATATATTAAAGACATAATAGATAGAAAGAAATTTAGAAAAGTAGAAGCATTAGATGAAATATGTACTATGCTATCTACATGTGTTGGTGATTTGATTAATTCTGAAAAGATAGCCAAATTATACAAAGAGAAAACAAAAAATAAAATAGATTCAGATACAGTAAATTCATATATTAATTCCTTCATTGATTCATTTATTTTATCCGAAGCCTTTAGATATGATTTGAAGGGTAAGAATGTTATAACTTCGACAAAAAAGTATTATTATATTGATACTGGATTAAGAAACGCAAGATTGAATTTTGTTTATAGTGATACTGGAAAAATGCTAGAAAATGTAATTTACAACGAATTGATTTATAATAATTATAAAGTTAATGTAGGAACATTTGATACATTTGAAAATGATGAAACAGGTAAGACAACAAGAAAATCACTTGAGGTTGATTTTTTAGCCGTTAAAGGAAATCGTATGTACTATATACAAGTTTGTGATAATTATACTGATGATAAAACTAAAAAAAGAGAACTTAAACCTTATATTTCTTTAAATGATCAAATTCAAAAAATAATTGTAATAAATAGTCCTATATCTGAACATAGAGACGAAAATGGTTTTACAATAATTGGCGCGTCAGAATTTATGCTTAGATTTATTAAATAGTGGAGCACTTCTAAAAACTTTGGAGCTCACGTTGAGATGGTTGTTCATTTGCTCTACTGATCTCTAAAATGACAAGTCTATCAAATAAATGGCTTAACTATGCCAAGTTCGATTGCTTATTGGTCCACCAATAGAAATTTTAGACAATCATATCTTTGTGTATATACATAGAGGTTGTTTGTTTTTAGAAATGTATTTAAATGATTAAATCGCTTAGGCGATTTTTTTAATCAATTGCACTATCATAGTCAAAAAAGGTGCGAAAATAGCACTCTATAATAAATGGTGGTGCAAAATATGCACTTTCTCATTGAAACTGAAGTGCAAAAATATTATAATATAGTCGAAGAGGGTACGCCAGTCTGGTTCACTTAGCATAGTCGGTGTGAGTCCGACCTAGAAAGAGCTAGCACCTCATCTAGTACCGAGACATTGGAGCCAAAGTCGTGAGATTAGGTTTAAGCGTAGGATAGGGATACTACAAGCCTAAATGCGAAAGCGTGAAGCAATTCAGCCTCGTCAAATATAAAGTCGTGGAAGCAGAGACGTTCATCCTCGTTGAAAGCAATACCGGTTATATCGTTAGTGCGAGATATAACGAGAGTTCCACCGGGGTCAATAAGAGCTAGGCGTGTAGATTAATGATGTTAAATGGATACCTGGGAGAACTTATATTCTCTAGAGATAGTAAGTCATATACAAGAGCTTGAACCTCAAGATATGATAACGGAATATAAGTGGTTGAGCGACTTAGTACCGAGGAAGGTAGTAATGAC
>DJXM01000025.1 GCA_002449755.1 Caryophanales bacterium UBA7004 | reverse complement strand
GCGGAATTTACTTTATCAATTAACACTCTAATATTAAAAAAAAGTTATGAAAGCCTTTACAAAAATAAAAATTTGATTTATATTATAATTAGAAGTACGGTTTTAAGCAAATTTTATATTGAAAGGAGATTTATAAATGTTTAAGAGATTTTTTGTGTTTTTTTGCATTTTGTTTTTTTCACTTTTTATATTTATTCTAAATGTGAATGCAAATGATGAATTATTTATTAAAGATAATTCAATTGCTGAAGATTTAGAAAAAGAAACTGAGAACTCAGTTGTTGATGATTTAGATTATTTTTTTGCCAATTGTGAAGAGTCAGTTGAATTACCTGAAACATATGACTTTACATATGATGAAGAAAAAGGAAAAACTAGAGATGCTGTTTATGGACAAGTTTATGGTTATATTAGATGGACAGACGATTTAAATAACACACATGCATTAGAAGATGTTACAGTTGTTATTAGACCTGATAATGGTTCTGATATTATGACAAGAACTAATAGTGCTGGATTTTTTTCTATAGCATATTATGTTAGTCATCCTGAGATTGGGTCAACTGTAGAAATAACTATTTATTCAAGTTGCACATATGTTAGAGTTTTACAAGAAAATGGGATAAACGCATATTCTAAGCAAGATACAATTTATATGTCTAATTATTATAGCTACGTGTATAATTATACATTTACAAATTCTATAGATGGTAATGTTTCTAGAGGAATGCAAATTTTATCTGCGATGCAAAATTATTATAATTATGCTTCTAGTTTATTAAGTGAAAATGATAATCCTATTCCATTATGCAAAGCTGTTTATCCATATTATAGTAAGGATGAAAATAATCAAATTATTATGCATTATACCATATCGTTTTATAACTCAAATAATGATACAATATATTTAAGTAATGATATAGGTGTTGATTCAAGCCCATATTCTTATTCATCTTGGGATGTAATTGGACATGAATATGGACATCATATACAACATTATTATTTTTCTCATTCCATTGGTGGAGGACATATTATTAATAAAACTGGCTATTATAATTTGTTATATTATGATGAGAGTAATGATTCGAATATTAACTATCCACTACCATTAAGTGACCAAGATAGAGCGATTGTTAAAAGAAATGGTTGTGAATTGGCATTTAATGAAGGATGGCCAACATTTTTTGCGTTAACAGCTCAAAAAACTTTTAGCGCTGACATAAAAACTGTTCCTACTGTCAATAACACAATGTATGATGCATATAACTTTACTCAAGGGTATGAATTAAACCGTTTATTTCCAATTGGTCTTAATTCGGGCGGAGAGTCTACAGAAAAAATTGTTTGTAGCTTATTATATAATTTATGGGATACTGATAATTCAGAATCATGGGATAATTTATCAATTAGTGATTATGAATTATTCTATCTTATGAAAAATACAAGTACTAATCCTAATGAAAATAATCAGCCTGAAAATTTATCTGAATTTTTGCATAAATTAATGTTTATATCTGACTTGGATGTTTCAATAAATGATATTGGAAAAATGCTTTCTGCATTCCGAATTAGTCCATATGGATTATCAATTTATTCATATGCTAATTCAAGTCAAGGTCAAGGCTTTATATGGTCTAGAGGAAATGTTAATTTGAAATATCCTGAAGATTCAAGTAATTATTATCCATTTAATAATAATTCATTTAGATTAGAATTTTATGATGAAAATGATAATTTATTATTGAATAAAAATATTACAAATAATAATCCATACGCAATAGCTGATGAATATATTTATGTTTTATCAACTTATGAATGGAATATGGTCTTACAATGTTTAACACCAAGATATTATGTTGTTATTGTTGGCTCATCATCTAATTATTGTGCAACAGGACCATTCTATTCAGAAAGATATTATTTCGATTTGCCATCTACTTATAACATTAATTTGACAAATTTTAATTATTATGAAAAGCAATTTAATATTTTACCTGGCCAAATATGGATGTTTAATTTAAATTTTAGTAATTCAGGCTATAAATTAATACAAACCTTTGGAACAGGTGATACAGTAATGAGTTTATATGATGATTATCATAATTTAATAAGTGAATATGATGATGAAGGATATGAATATAATTCATTGTTATATTATAATTTTAGTTCGAGTATGACATATCATTTATATGTTTGGTTGTATAATGAAGGAAATAGTGGTATAGAAAAGTTATCAATAATTCCAACAACTGGTGATTTAGGAAATGGAATAACCTCTATAGATGAATTAGATGATATTAATTCTTATCCAAATCAAGATAATTATTTGTATCAAACAACGGTTCCACAATATGAATCAACAGTATTATTGTTTTATATGTCTACACCTGGTTACTATCGAATTTATTTAAATAGTCAATTTGATAATATGCTATGTTGTATTGATCCAACATCATCTAATCTATTAGTTGATGAATTAGATTATTGTGATGATTATTGTATAGATAGTGATCAGGATTTGTATGATGATAATGCGCAATTAGGTGTTTATGATGCAAATGGTGGTAAATTATATTTTTTAGTAATTGGAAAGAGTAACCCATCTGATGCAAGTGGAACAATAACAATAAGGATACAAAAACTTATGTAAAGCATACCGAGGATGGTGAATAAAATGAAAAAAAAAGGTAAATATTTGTTATTAGGTACTAGTGTTTTAGGTTTAGCTATATTAGCATCTTGTGGTAATGATAATCAAAATTCTAATGTAAAGAAAATTGTTTTTGATAACTTAGAATATAAAGAAATTGGCGAAAATGTTGGATATAATTCTAATCAGAGTTGTATAATAAATCCTTATAATTATGATACGTTCCCATACTTAAAATTTATAAATTTGAAAGATAAATTAGATATTGAAATATATTTGGGTTTTCATAATGGTAAAAATCAAGGAATTGAAGAAGATAAATATAATGATACATTGATTGTAGATAAAGAACAAGAAATTACATGTACATTATATAGAACTATTGTATGGGAAGGTACACCACAATCTAAAGATGTGAAAATATTACCTGCAATTAAAACAGAAATATATTCATTTAAAGAAAAATTAGGCTTTTTCTTAGATGGAGAATTTAATAAAGATGCTAGAAATATAAAATATAATGATATTGTTACATTAGAGGAATTAAATAAGAATTATTATGATTGTGGCGATGAAGAAGTTTTAGCTCTTGGTGAAAATGATGAATTGTTTTATACAAAAAATTTAAATTATTGTGCTGTATCATATCAATATACGTTATCATGTGATGAAAATGATTATATAAGATATTATAAAAAAATTGAACAAGGTGTAGTTGTTGAGAGTGACGATGGCTATTATAATCCTCTTGTTCGTGGCAACTATAAAAATGGGAAAGTTATTTATTTAAACAATAGTGCAATAGTATTAGAAAAGATTGATGGTAAAATAGCAATCCAGACACAAGATAAAGATGGAGTAATCCATTATTATTAAAATTACATAATATGCTAATAAAGACAGGATAATTATAAATTTCCTGTCTTTATTAGATAATTCATTCAAAATAGTATTTTTTTCTTGTATTTCATATGTTTATATAATATAATTTCATTGTTTAATAAACAGAGTAGCAAAACCGCGTTAAGTGCTTTACCATGGGAAGTTGGGTATTGACGAACACTAATGTGGCGGTGGTTTTGTGCGTCCGCTGTAAAATAGATTTTTTTTATTTTTAGTGGGGCTCTAATTTTTGGAGGCCTTTTTTTATGGAAGAGAATAATAATTTAGAAGTACAAAATGAAGCTTTTGAAGCAGAAGAAAGAGAAATGAGTTTCTTTAAGAAATTTTTAAAAGCTTTAGGAAAGGGTTATTTGATAATTATCATTTTATCAATAATCTTTAGCTTAACAGCATTATTAGTTTCTAATTTTGTTGTTAAGGATGAAACAATGATCAAATTTAGCTTTAGATATACAATAGATGTAAATCTAAATGCTAATGATATTATAAGTAATGAAAATATTGATAAGGTTAAAAATATTAGCTATAGCTATTATACAGGTTCAAAGATTTCTACATATAAATATGTTGAAATTGAAAATATAATGATAGAAGAGGATAGTAAAAATACATATACTATCTATGTAAATAAATCAGCATTTAATTTACAGGATAAAGAAGGTAATGTAAATTATAATGATTCAGCTGCTAAAGGCTTTTTGAAGCATTTAGCTATAATATCACTTCCCGAAAATTTATATACTGAATATAGTCAATATGATGAAACAAATAATGGAAAAGAAATAAAAGGTATAATTAAAGTATTTGATAATGAATATTATGAGAAAAATTCATTATCTAGTGAGAATGTTTTATTAACTGTTTTAAAGAGTGGAAGCAGTAAGAAAAATATATTAATTATATCTTCTATATCTGGCTTTGGATTAGGATTAGTTATTTCTTTAATATTCATATTAATATTTACAAATAAAATATCAGAATTAAAGAAAAGAGAATATGATAATAAAAATATCTATAGAACTCCACTTCATAAATCATTCTTTAATGATTCATTAAAGGTATTTAAGGATATTAAATCATTAGTAATGATTGCTATATTATTATCACTTGTAATGGTATGTAAATTTATACCAATTCCATCTGGATTTGGTGAATTAGGATTAAGCTTTGGATTTTTATTCTTAGCTATAGCTTGTATGCTATTTGGACCATATCCAGCATTAATAATAGGTATTATTAGTGATGTGGTTGGATATTTATTAATGCCTAATGGAGATTTCTTTATAGGATATACTATCCAATCTATGTTTGCATGCTTCGTATATGCTTTATGCTTCCATAAAACATATCTAACATATACTAGATGCTTTATAGCTAGAGTATTAGTTAATTTAGTTGCTAATGTAATTATAGGTACAATATCTAGAAGTATCATGTATGGTTTAGGTTATGATGCTACTATGACATATTTATTATTAACTTCCCTACCTAAAAATATTATTTATTTATTGCCTCAATCTTTATTATTATTCTTTGTATTGAAGGCAGTATCTAGACCTTTATATCATTTGAATTTAATGGATGAAAGAATAGCAATGAATTTATCATTCTTTTAATTTAAATTTAATAAATGCTATAAATGATTTATATAATAAAGTAATTTAAAATATTAATATTTTAATTGTAATATTATTATAATAATTGTATAATTTAATTGCTATAAAGATGGTACGAGAGACAAGCTCTATGACTACCAAGCAACCTGCAATATGCAAGGTGCTAAAACTTGGTTGATGGCATTATATGAGAATTAAAAGCCATCATTTGGCTTTTTTAATTTGTAAGGAGGTAAATTATGTACGCTGAAATAGTTATTGATATTAAAAATAAGCAAGTTAATAAAACATTTGATTACATAATTCCTTATAAATTAGAAAATATTTTAAAGCCAGGCTTTAGAGTAATTGTTCCTTTTGGTAATCTTAAAAGAACTGGATATGTAATTAATATTAAAGAAGATACTGAATATAAAAATAATTTAAAGGAAATTATTGATACTTTAGATATTAAGCCTGTTTTAAATCAGGAATTAATTGATATAGCTAAATATATTGCTATAAATAATTTTTCATATTATTCAGTTGTGCTAGATGCTATGATTCCTAGTGCTTTAAAAATAAAATATCAAAGAGTTGCAATCCCTTATGATAAAAATAATTTAAATGATGAATTAAAGGAATTATTTGGAAGAAGAAAGGAATTAGTAATTGATTCCTTAGATGATATAAAACAAAGAATAGTATATAAGGCTGTAAATGATAATATCCTATATTTAGATACTAAGCTAAAGGGTAAAAAGGATGATAATATCATCAAAATGATTCATCTAGAAAAGGATAATTATTATTCTAGAAGTAAAAAGAAAAATGAAATATTTAATTATTTAGATGAGGTAGGTATTGATTTAGAATTAAATATTTTAATATCTGAAATGGGATATAAAATGAATATCATAAATGAAATGGTAGCTGAAGGTATCATTTCTATTTATGATAAGATTATTGAGGATGATACAGATATTAAAAATAATATTGAATATAGAAATGATGTATCCTTAAATAAGGAACAGACTGAGGTCTATAATTCAGTAGATTTTAATAATTATAAAACATATTTATTACATGGAGTTACAGGATCAGGTAAAACTGAAATCTATATTAGATGGATTAATAATTTATTGAATACAGATAAAACAGCATTAATGCTTGTCCCTGAAATATCACTTACTCCTCAAATAACATCTATTTTATATTCAAGATTTAAAAATGATATAGCCATTTTACATTCAAGGCTTACAATTAAAGAAAAATATGAGGAATGGAAAAGAATCATATCTAATAATGTAAAAATAGTTGTTGGGGCAAGATCTGCTATATTTGCCCCAATAAGGAATTTAGGAATTATTATTATTGATGAGGCTCATGAAAATAGCTATATTCAAACTAATAATCCTAAATATGACGCTATTGAAATAGCCAAAATTAGAGCTAAGAAATATAATATACCTTTAATCTTAGGTACTGCAACTCCTAGGGTTAAGGATTATTATTATGCGACTAATGGAGTATATGAATTATTAGAATTAAAAAATAGAGCTAATTCAAAGCCTTTACCTAAGGTTGAAATTGTTGATTTAAGAGAGGAATTAGCTAATGGTAATAAATCAGTATTATCCTTAAGATTACAGGATAATTTAAAGAAATGCTACAAAAATAATGAGCAATCAATTCTATTTATTAATAGAAGAGGCTATTCTAAATTTGTAATGTGTAGAAGCTGTGGTACTGTTATTAAATGTCCTCACTGTGATATTGCATTAACATATCATGAAAATATTAATAGTCTTGTATGTCACCACTGTGGCTATATAACTCCTAATGTTATAAAATGCCCTAATTGTGGCTCTGATAAAATTAGATATTTAGGTAGTGGTACTGAAAAAATTGTATCTGAAGTACAAACACTACTTCCAGAGGCTAAAATATTAAAGGTAGATTTAGATTCTATAACTAAGATGAGTGATTATGAAGATTATTATAAAAAATTCAAAAATCATGAGGCTGATATAATTGTTGGTACTCAGATGATCACTAAGGGATTAGATTTTAAGGATGTAACATTAGTTGGTGTTATAAATGCTGATTTATCACTTCATTATCCTTTATATGATTCTAATGAGGTTACATTTAATTTGCTTGAGCAGGTTTCAGGTAGAGCTGGTAGAAGTGATAAGGATGGATTAGTTATTATTCAATCCTATGACCCTAATCACTTCGTAATTAATAGTGTTAAAAATCATGATTATGAATCTTTTTATAATTATGAAATATATAATAGAGAAATGACTAAAATGCCTCCGTTTTCGGAATGTATTGAAATAATGATTAAATCATTAGATAAGAATAAAGCATATATGGAAGCATATAATATTTTAAATGGTTTAAAGAAGGTAGCTAAAGATTCATTAATATTAGGTCCTATAGAGGCTCATCCATTTAAAAAATGTGATATCTATAGATATCTAATTCAAATTCAGGCATTAGATGATTCTGTATTAGAAAAAATAAAGGATTTATATCCAATTTACCAGGTAAATAAGGATGTAAGCCTAGATATAAGGAGGATTTAGATGAGAATTATATTTTTAGGTACACCAGAATTTGCGACTAATATATTAGATGGCTTAAATAATAAATATGATGTCGCATTAGTTATTAGCCAGCCTAATAGAGAAAAGAAAAAGGGGCAGTTTATTGATACCCCTGTTGCTTTAATGGCAAAGAATTTAAATTTAAAATTAATTCAGCCAGAAAAAATAATAGATGCATATGATGATATTAAAAATATAGGAGCTGATTGTTTAGTATCAGCTGCCTATGGACAATATATTCCATCAAAAATATTAAATTTATTTAAATATAAAATTAATGTTCATGCATCTATATTACCATTCCATAGAGGTGGAGCCCCAATTCAAAGATGCTTGATGGAGGGTGATACTAAAACTGGTGTCACTATTATGGAAATGGCTAAGGGTTTAGATACTGGTAAGATTTATGCTATTAAGGAATATGAAATATTAGAAGATGATAATGCAAGCACATTATTTAATAAATTATCCTTAATTGGTAAGGATTTATTATTAGATACAATTGAGGATATTGTTAATGATAAAAATTTAGGAGTTCCTCAGGATGATTCAATATCTACATATTCAAAGAATATTGAGCGTGATGAGGAAATCATTAAATTAAATAAAAAATCTTGTGATATTATTAATCAAATAAGAGGATTAGCTATGACACCTGGTGCTTATATTAGAGTTAATGATATTAACCTAAAGGTATATAAGGCTAAGGAAATAGAATATAGTGGAAATGAAGCTCCTGGTACTATTTTATCTATAAAGAAGGGCATTACTATTAAAACATTAGATAGTGCTATTTCCTTAGAGCTAGTACAAATGCCAGGAAAGAAGATTATTACAGGTAAAGAATTTTCAAATGGACAAAAATTATTTAGCTTAGGTATGACTTTGGATATATAGAAAAAGACATAAATTTATGATAAAATAAATAGGATTGGTGGTGATTTTCTTGTCTTTAAAAAGTTCTTTAAGCAATTTGAAAAAAAGAATAACTAAAAGATTTGAAAAATCAACATTCTTCCAGGATAAATTTGGTTTTGAAAATGGTATTGATATAACTGATGATAACATGGTTTTATATCGTAAAAATATCGTTATTAAGAATATTGTCTTTTTAGTCAATATTCTATATACAATCATTTTTACGATTATTACCTTAGGTAATCCATCTAATACATCAAACATTTTATTAACTGTTTTATTATTACCTGTTACAATGCTTGTTAACTATTTTTTAGGTAAATTAATCAATAAGGGACCAAATGATAATTTATCTCAGGTTATGGCAATGTATGTATCTGCATTCTATATGTTTTTATCATCAGTTTTAGTTTATATTAAATTAAAATATGGTGAATCTGATGATGCAGGAGGTAATTATTTATCTGAGGCTGGATATATTTTAATTTATGTTTCACTTTTAATGTGTGCCTTTTACCAAAATAAGAAGATGCTTAAAAATATCTTCCTATGGGTTATGGTTTTGGTTACAATATTGCATTTTACTGTAACATATAGTCTTGTAAGCCTTGCTCAAAATAGTAATGTATTTGATACTATTGTTACTATTATTACTGGTACGGCATTTAGAGATATTATAGTAAGAACTATTTTGCTTGGAGCATATATGCTAATTTTGTTTATTTATGTTTCAATGACAAATTATATGCAAGAGGAAAGAAAAAAGGAACAGGCTAAAAGACGTAAGGTTCAGGAGGATTATATTAAATCTGTTAAAAATGTATTTGATATAACCTTACCTAAATATGAGGTAACTGATGAGGATAGGCATGAAAATTTAATTTTAAGCTCTATGGTTAGGAAGCTTTCATCTCTATTAAGCTTAAAATTAGAGGAAATTGATGAATTAGCTAGCTATACAGAATTAATTTTAAATAATAATTTTGAATTAGGTATTACTGAAAATCAAACTATTGATGAAAGATTTAATGCTGTAAGGAAAAATACTGATTTAGGTGAAAAGCTAATTGCTAGAATTGAATTAAAAAGAAAAAGTGAAGATATATTAAGGCATGTACTTGATAACGCATCTGATGATGATTATATTAAAAAGACTAGAAATTCATTAAATAATATTAATGATCAAATTATTTTAATTTGTGAAATATATATTTCTATGAGAAGTGTAAGAAGATATAAGAAGGCTTATAATCATAAAAATACTATGATGACTCTAGAAAAGAGCTTTAAGGTATATTTTGATTCATTAGTATTTGATAGATTTTCTAGATTTGATGCCGATTTTGAGGCAATTTATGATGAGGAGTAGATTATTATGTATGAGTATATAACAAAAGGTACCTGTGCTGTTAAAATCAATTTTGATATTGATAGTGAGGGTAAGGTTCATAATGTCTCTTTTTTAAGAGGCTGTAATGGTAATTTAAAGGCCATTGGAAAATTAGTAGAAGGAATGGACGCTAAGCGTGTAATTGAAATATTAGAGGGAAATACATGTGGTATGAAAACTACATCATGTGCTGATCAATTAGCAAAGGCGTTAAAGGAAAGAATAGAGGTTAAATAAAATGAGAAAATATTTTACAAGTGAAAGTGTAACTGAAGGACATCCTGATAAGATTGCAGACCAAATTAGTGATGCTATCTTAGATGATATTTTAAGAAATGACCCTAACGGAAGAGTTGCGTGTGAGACTATTTGTACAACAGGTATGGTTATGGTATTTGGTGAAATTACAACAAGCCATTATGTAGATGTACAAAAGATTGTAAGAGATACTGTTAAAGAAATTGGTTATGATAGAGGTAAATTTGGCTTTGATGCTGATAATTTAGCTGTACTTTGTGCAATTGATCCTCAATCTCCTGATATTGCGATGGGTGTAGATGAATCTAGTGATCATGAGCAGGGTGCAGGTGACCAAGGTATTATGTTTGGTTATGCAACTGATGAAACAGAAGAATATATGCCACTTGCTATTACATTAGCTCATAAGCTTGCTAAGAGATTAGCTGATGTTAGAAAAAATGGTACTCTTCCATATTTAAGACCAGATGGAAAGACTCAGGTTACTATTGAATATGATGGAGATAAGGTTATAGGTGTTGATACTGTTTTAATTTCAACTCAGCACGCTCCTGATGTAACATTAGAACAAATCGCTAAGGATGTTAAAAAATATGTTGTTGATGAAATTATTCCAGCTAATTTAGTAAATGAAAATACTAAATTCTTAATTAATCCAACAGGTAGATTTGTTGTTGGTGGACCTCAAGGAGATTCAGGCTTAACAGGTAGAAAGATTATTGTTGATACATATGGTGGAGCTGCCTGCCATGGCGGTGGTGCATTTAGTGGTAAGGACCCATCTAAGGTAGATAGATCAGCATCTTATATGGCAAGATATATTGCAAAAAATATTGTAGCTGCTGGTTTAGCTAAGAAGGTTCAAATTCAATTATCATACGCTATTGGTGTTGCGGAGCCTACATCTGTATTAGTTGATACATTTGGTACTAATAAGGTTAGCGAGGAATTAATTTCTAATAAGGTTAGAGAATTATTTAGATTAACTCCTAAGGGAATTATTGAAACATTAGATTTAAAGAGACCTATTTATAAGCAAACTGCTGCCTATGGTCATTTTGGTAGAACTGATATTGATTTACCTTGGGAGCACTTAGATAAGGTTGATGAATTAAAAAAGCTTTTAAAACAATAGATTAAAATGGAAGAAAATTAAATCTTCCATTTTTTTCAAACTCTAACCCCTATTTTCTCAAAAAAATTAGTGCTAATATAGCCTTGGGGTGGCTATATGAAATGCGTATATTGTAATAATAATTTTTATGTTAAAAGAAGTATCCTAGATTTGTTTAAAATAGATAAGGAATATATTTGTAATAGATGCTATAAAAATTATCCTATTAATTTTAAATTAGAAAGAATCCAATTAGATATTTATGAATGTACATTAATATCATTATTCGATAAAAAATATTATATTGATATGAATTATTACATTAAGGAATATAGTAAGGTGTTTAGAACATTCTTTAAAAAGGATAATTATAGACTATTATTTTTTGATGAAATATCCTTAGATGATAATAGTCTAGAGGAATTAGATTGCATGTCTAAGCTTTTTGAATCTAATTTAATTATTATAGTATTCAATGTAAAATAATAGACTAGGTTTGTTTTTAAGACTAATATTTTGGAACTTTATATTGAAAAAATAGGAAATAATTGATATACTATAAGTACAAGAAAAGGAGTGATCGATATGAAAGTCGAAGTTGTAGGAAAGAACGGCTTTGCTCCTAGCGATGCAAATAAAGATTATGCCGTTAAGAAATTAGCTAAGTTGGAGGGTATTTTATCTGATTACGATAACGTAAACGCACGTGTTGTATGTAAGGTATATAAATCTTTCCATAAGGTGGAGGTTACAATTCCGTCAAAAGATATCATTCTTCGTGCAGAAGTACAGCAGCCTGATATTTATGCTGCAATTGATGGTGCTATCGACAAGCTTGTTACTCAAATTAAGAGAAGAAATGATAAGGTAAAGGATAAGCTTGGTAAGAAATCTATTAGAAATATGGAAGCACCAGAGGAAGCAAATCCTCAAAAGATTACTAGAGAGAAGCATTTAGATCTAGAGCCAATGACTAAGGAAGAGGCAATTGATCAAATGGAAGCTTTAGGACATGATTTCTTTGTTTACTTAGATAAGGAAACAAGAAGAACTAACGTTATTTATGTTAGAGCTGATGGCGATTATGCTGTCATCGAAACTGAAACTAAATAAGTTTGAAATTAGGAGTGGTTTTCCACTCCTTTTTTTCTCGTTTTTGCCTTAATTTCTTGTAAGTTAAAGCGTTTTAATGTATAATTGAAAAGAATATTGTTTATTTATAATAAATAAAGTAGTTGAGGTAATGTATTATGGCATTCAAATTTTTAGACTCAGGTCATAGAGAAATGAAAAGATGTGCAAAGCTTGCACACAAGATAATGGATTTAGAGCCTGAAATGGTTAGACTTTCTGATGAGGAATTAAAGGCTAAAACTCCTTATTTTAAGGAATTATTAAAAAACGGAAAAACTTTAGATGATATTTTAGTTGAGGCTTACGCTGTTGCTCGTGAGGCTGCATACCGTGTATCTGGTATGAAGGCATATTTTTGTCAGCTAATTGGTGCTTGTGCAATTCATGGTGGTAATATCGCTGAAATGAAAACAGGTGAAGGTAAAACATTAACAGGAGTTTTTCCTGCCTACTTAAATGCTTTAAGTGGTAATGGTGTACATATTGTTACAGTTAATGAATATCTAGCTGGACGTGAAACTGAAGGTATCATCGGTGATATTTATAGATGGTTAGGATTAACTGTTGGCTTAAATTTACGTGAATTAGATAAGCAGCAAAAGAGAGCTGTTTATAGTTGTGATATCGTATATTCAACAAACTCAGAATTAGGCTTCGATTACCTAAGAGATAACATGGTTTCTAATTATGAGGATGTAACTCAGGTTAGAGGATTAAATTATGCAATCATCGATGAGGTTGACTCAATTTTAATTGATGATGCAAGAACACCACTTATCATTTCTGGTCCTACTAAGGATGATAATGGTCTATATGAAAGAGCTGATGCATTTGTTAAAATGCTTAAGCCTGAGGATTATGATATTGATATTGAATCTAGAACTGTAGCCCTATTACCTTCTGGTATGGAAAAGGCAGAGAAATTCTTTAGAGTATCTAATCTATATGATATTGAAAATGTTATGCTTGTTCATAGAATTAATAATGCTATGAAGGCTGTATATATTTTCGAAAATGGTAAGGAATATGTAGTTGTAGATGGAGAAGTATTAATCGTTGATGCATCTACAGGTAGAATTTTAAAGGGACGTCAATTTAGCGAAGGCTTACATCAAGCATTAGAGGCAAAAGAAGGCGTTGAAATTAAAAAGGAAACTATCACTGTTGCAACTATTACATATCAAAATTTCTTTAGAATGTATAAGAAGCTATCTGGTATGACAGGTACTGCTAAGACAGAGGAAGAGGAATTTAGAGATATTT
>DJXM01000030.1 GCA_002449755.1 Caryophanales bacterium UBA7004 | reverse complement strand
TACTTTTTTAGAGCCAGTTCATAGTGCTAGGGGGGTATTTTAATTAATATTTAATATTTCTATTAAATCTTTAATTTTATATGTTGGATTATGAATAAGCTTAACATCATTTTTATTATAAAAAATAGATTTAATATTGCTATTGTATGCACAATCAATATCTATAGGTCTATCTCCAACATAATATGTTTCTTCTTTATTTAAATTATATTTATTAACTAAATAATCAATAGAATAGCTATCAGGCTTTCTTTTAAAATTATTTCCAAAAGCATGAATAACGTCAATAAAAATGCCATCAAATTCCTTTTTTACAATATGATTTATAGCTTCTCCCTTATGAGTAAAAATAAATAATTTATCTCCCTTTTTCTTTAGCTCATTTAACATATTTAGACAATTAGGCATTAATGAATAATTATCCTGAGTTCTAAGCCTAGATTTTTTATATTCATCTACCATTTTATTAAAAGGAATATTTTCCTCTTTTTCTATTTTATAAAACAAATCAAATACAGCATATTTTAGGATAAAATCTAAAGCATCTTCCTTATCCATTTTATAATTATTTAGATTTAATACCTCCATTACAGACTCTAAGATACCACCATAAGAATCTAATAATGTACCATCAACATCAAATATATAATTCATAATCCCACCTAAAAATTTAAAGGATAGTTTTTTAAACTATCCCCTTATTATTAATTACGATTGCTAGCTGCGATATAGAATATTAATCTTAAAATATCAATATAAATATATACTAAACTAATTGTTAATCCTAATGATACGCACCATTCTGCGTTTTTAGAGCATCCTGCCTTTATAACTGAATCGGCTTCACTAAAATTAAATACTAATGATATAACACCCTCAATTAAAAATAAAACCTCAACAGCAATACAAATCATATAATATGTATGATCTGATACAAAGAACCATGCAATAAATGATGTGATTGATAATAATAAAGCACCAATCATTATTGCAATAAATATACCCATCATTCTAGTTGTAGCTCTTAAAATACCAACAGAATATAAAACTAATACAACTGCAAATATTGCAAATGTAGCTGATAAGGCAATAACACCAGCACCAGGAACATAGTATTCAACTAATCTTGTTAAAAATCCAACTGTTATACCTTCTGCTAAAGAATAGATAACTGCTAAATATTTAGTAGCTTTAGTTTCAAATCTACCAGCAATACCACAAATTAAAGCAACTATAGCAGATGCAATTAATAATCCATAAAATGGAGCAATCTTACTAGAATCACTAAGCATATCAGGTAAGAAAATAAATAGCATTGTAGCTGATGTTGCAGCTAACAATAATAAAATTACTGTTTTAAAAATTATTCCCTTAACTGTAGCTCTATCAACCTCATCATAATAGCTTGATGAAGTGTCTATTTTATCAAATAAATTAGATCTCATAGATACCTCCCTCGTGTTTACCAAAATTATTATAGCATAATTTTCATAACATAAAAGAAATAATATAAAAATCACACAAAATCACAAAAAAGAGGAGTAAATACCCCTCTTACATAAACGCAAATAATCCTTCAGTTTTTTCAACGTCATCCTCAGGTAGATTAGAGAAGAAATGATTTTCTCTAAACATATCTGCGATTGTATTATTTATCTTACCACGCTTAATTGCATCCTTAATAGATGAGAATGGTCTTTCTTCTCTTGCTTGAACAATATTTAAAGCCGCATTTTCACCTAATTTATCTACTGCAACAAAAGGAATTCTTAAATTATCTCCCTCTATTTCAAAAACAGTAGCTGATGATTTATTAATATCTACAGGTAGGAATCTAATACCTCTTAATGTCATTTCTAATGCGATTTGAAGTGATGTAATTAAATCGTCATCTGTAGCTGTTGTACTACCCTTAGATTTAATTTCCTCTATCTTAGCCCTAATTGCCTGTGGTCCACCTAAAAAGGCTTGTACAGAATAGCCCTTTGCTCTTTTAGAAAGCCATGCACTATAGAATAGCTTTGGATAATGAACCTTAAACCAAGCAATACGTAGAGCCATCATAACATAGGCAATCGCGTGAGCCTTAGGGAACATGTACTTAATCTTTGAGCATGAGAATATATACCAATCAGGTACTCCCGCTTCCTTCATTTTAGCAGAATATTTTGCCCACTTATCAGCGCCACCCTTATAAAGCTTACCCTTTCTTACGAATTCCATGATATCAAAGGCATCCTTAGGTGCTAAATATTTCATTAGGTCGACCATGATATCGTCACGACATCCGATTACATCCTTAAATGGAATTTCACCATATTCAGTCTTACCATTTACTAAATCCTGAGCATTTGTGCTCCATACGTCAGTACCATGAGAAAGACCTGATATTTTAACTAGCTGAGCAAATGTCTTAGGCTTTGTTTCAACTAACATATTTTGAACGAATCTTGTACCATATTCAGGTACACCAAATGATGCAACCTCACATCCTAAATCTTCTTTTGAAACCCCAATTACATCAGTAGATTCAAATAATTGTAAAACATCTCTATCATCAAGTGGGATATCCTGTGCTCTTTCGAATGGGAATTCATCCTGATGATCATGAACATAATTCATTAAATATCTAATAATAGTTGGATCATCGTGTCCTAGAATATCAAACTTTAATAAATTTGCTTCAAATTTATGATAATCATAATGAGTTGTTCTCCATACTGATTCAGTATCATCAGCTGGGAATTGGAATGGTGTAACATCATAAATATCAACATAATTAGGAACTACTACAATTCCTCCTGGATGCTGACCTGTAGATCTTCTTACACCATCAAGATGAGTTGCTAATCTTTCGATTTCACATTCTCTTAATGTAATATTTTTCTTTTCACAATATCCCTTAACATAACCAAATCCTACCTTATCTGCGATAGTAGCAACTGTACCACCACGGAAGGCATGGTCATTACCAAATACTGTTCTAATATATTCATGAGCCTTTGCTTGATATTCACCAGAGAAATTTAAATCGATATCTGGTGTCTTATCTCCTTCAAAGCCTAAGAATGTTTCAAATGGTATATCCTGACCATTTTTAGAAAGCTTCTCGCCGCAACAAGGACAAATAGCATCATCAAGGTCAAATCCTGAATCTACAGATTGTAGCATATCCTGAAATGGTGCTTCTAAATCAGTTAGGCCATATTCAGCTAATTCCTCCTTAGTCATTTTAAAAGTATGGAATTTACATTTTTTACAAACGTAATGAGGCTTTAATGGATTAACCTCAGTAATATCCATCATTGTAGCTACTAGTGACGAACCAACTGATCCTCTTGATCCTACTAGATATCCATCATCTAGTGATTTTTTAACTAATAGATGAGAGATATAATAAACTGACATATATCCTGATTTAATAATAGAATTTAATTCTCTTTCAACTCTTTTTATAATGATTGGATGAGGATTATCACCATAAGTTGCTTTAACATGCTCATTAACAATTCTTCTTGATTCCTCATTAATTGATTTAACATAATTAACAACAGGATTATCCTTAAATTGATCATCTCTTGGAGCGAACATTTCAGGAGAGAATGCATTAAATTTTTCAACCATATCTAAAATCTTATTAGGATTTTCAATAATGATTTCATGAGCTAAATCCTTATCTAGGAAGTTAAATTCCTCTAGCATTTCAGTTGTAGTTCTAAGATGATTATTAGGAATGATTTTAGCATTAGCTAAATCATGCTGGCCTCCACCTAGCTTAGGAGATGCAATTAATATCTCACGATATTTCTTATCTGAATGCTTTAAATAATAGCAATCACTTGTTGCACAAACAGGCTTATTAGCCTTTTTAGCTAATCTAATTATCTTTTTAATAATTTCAATAATAGTATCCTTACCACCTACATAATAATCATATAAATGTGAGTAGCAAGAAGGAGGTGAAACCTCAATGAAATCATAAAATTCCATTGCCTCTAATACTTCCTCTTCACTTCTAGTTGAGGCAAGTGTCCATATCTCACCATTTGAGCTTGAAGAACCTACTAATAAGCCTTCTCTATATTGCTCAATAACACTTTTTAATGCTTTAGCATCACCCTTATACATATGAACTGTTAGGGCATCAGATACTAGCTTATATAAATTTTTATTACCACTTTTGTTTTTAGCTAGGAATGTAATATGGCTTTCCTTAGTTATAATATGCTTCCAATGCTCATTAGGATCAATTGTTGAATTAATATCCTGATAGTTAAAAATATTCTTTTGATATAAATCATTTAGCATTTGAATAAAGCATAATGCTGTAACTCTAGTATCATCTGTAGCTCTATGATGCTGCTCTTGCTTAACCTTAAAGAACTTAGATAATGTTTTTAAATTAAATGTCTTAACCTGATCAGCATAGCCTGCTCTAAATAGATTTAATGTATCTATTACAGGAAGCATAGGATAATCCATACCTAATCTTTTAATATTAGCATAGATCATGCCAACATCGAATTTAGCATTATGAGCTACTAATATAGAATCCTTAGCGAATTCCATAAACTTAGGAATTATCTTATCAATAGTTTCGGCATTAGCTACATCCTCATCTCTAATAGATGTAAGCTCAGTAATTTTAGCAGGAATTGGCATTTCAGGATTTACAAAAACCTCAAATTCATCAACAATAATTCCACCTCTAACCTTATGAGCAGCAATTTCAATTATTCTATCATATTCCTGAGAAAAGCCTGTTGTTTCAATATCATAAACAACATATGTAGCTTCCTTTAAATTAATGTCTCTCTTATCGAATGTAATAAAATATTTAGTATCATCAACATATGATAATTCAGTACCGTAAATAGGCTTAAAATCCTTTGCCTTATCTCCTAATGCCGCTACTGCATGCTCAATATCAGGAATTGCATACACACCATTTAAATCAGTTAAAGCAAGACCCTTCCAACCCCATGAAATTGCAGTCTTAACATAATCAGCGGCATCAGTTACACCATCTAGTGCACTCATCTTTGTATGAAGATGTAATTCAACTCTCTTCTCCTCTGAATTATCTACTATTTGCTCTTCTGAATGCTTACCAATAATTTCAATAGAATTTGCTGTAACTAAAATAGATTTAGCATATGAATCATATTCCATATTACCAACTACTCTTACCTCTGTTCCTGCCTTTAATGATTCAGCAAATGTATCTCTTTCTGTTTCAGTTCTACACCATTTTTTTACTAGGATAGAGTCAGTTTCATCAGTAACCTTAATAGTTAAAAGACCAGCACTTTTACCTCTAGTCATAACTCTGATATCAACCTCACCAAAGATATATCCCTCAATTAAAATAGCACCCTTGCCATTTTCATATGTGTATTTAGATAAATCCTCATATGTCATAGGAATAGCCTTAATAGGCATTACCTCAGTTGGTCTATAGGCCTTAAACTTACCCTTTTCTTCATTAATGATTTTATTTGCTCTAGTTATTTCTTCGGCTTCCTTTTGAATTTCAGCTAAATGCCTTTCAATTTGATTATCAATTTCCTTTATTTGGCTTTCAATAGAAATATTTTCATTATATTTTAATGATACATCGTATCTTAATCCATATGATTTAAATTCATCTCTTACAATCTCAATTAAATCATCTAGCCCCTTAGCATCACAGGCAACAATAAATGAAACGCCATTTAAATCAATTATAGGCTCATCATTAGTTAATGCCTTTATTCTAGGTGTTGATTCCTCTAATGAAACTAAAATAATATTAGTATATTCCTTCAATTCATCTAAAGATAATGTCATATTTTCATATTGAACATCAATAAAAATACCACATTGTAATGGCTTCAAATATTCCTTAATATAGTTACAAAGGCTATTATAATCTATAATGCTTAAGCTATTATCTAATCTAATATTAACATTTATTTTCTTACTATATTTTTTTAAAGAGCATTCTAATTCAATTATTCTATTTGAATTAATAAGCCCACTATTTAATAGTACATCCTTTAAATTCATATAATTACTTCCCATTCCTATTAATTCTAATTATATGTCTAAATGTTATTGATGAATAAAGTAACGCAAGTGCAAATGCTACATATTCTAAGAATATAGCATTAAAAATATATGCTAGGCTAAATACAAAAAAGAAAATTAAGCTATCATATATCATTAATCTTGCTCTAACCTCAAATTTAATTGTTGGATTAATTAAATATGAAAAGATAAATAAAGCAACCAATAAAATTCCATAAAATTCTGCAATTTCTAAAGACCCACCAATAAACTTTTGAGTTGCATATTCATGCTCAAAGCCTCTTAAATATGTAGATATGAAATCGACAAATTGAATTTCCTTATCATTTGTTCCCTTCTTTATATCTAAAAGCGTAAAGCTATAATCATTCTTTAATTCAGTATAGCTCTTTTCAAAAATGATTTTAGTTCCATAATATCCTCTAGCCTTTTCATTTCCAAATGAAATAACAAAGGCATTATTAGAATATTCCTTAGGTGATTCCATATTAAAATAAATCCTAAACACACCTGCTGAAACTGATGTTTGCTCACCATTCATTTTATATTCCTTATATTCAACATTAGCTGTTTTATTAGATTCAAAAATAACCTTACTAAATGCCTCACCATCACTTCTAGTGATATAATATCCACTATAGCTTAAGGCGGCAGTTACACCTATAGCCATTGCTATAAAAGCGATTAAATGGATTATAACAACATAAATCTTATCCTTATAATACATAACGATACGAGATGGATGACAAAAAATATCAATAATTCTATATAAAATCTTCATAATCCACCTCCAATTAAAAACTATGTTTTTATTATATCAAAAATCTTTTTGAATTGATATACATTAAAGTTATTTAATAATTTAATTAATTTTCATAAAATTTATTTAAAAAATTATATAATAAGTATGGTGATTAAATTGAATTATTTTACAAAGGATAAGCCTTATAATTCCTTAAATGAATATAATAGGAAGCATTATAATGCTAAAATTGCTAAAATCCCCCTAAATGGAGGATTTACATGTCCTAATAGAGACGGCACTAAAGGAATTGGCGGTTGTACATTTTGCTCAGCCAAAGGCTCTGGAGAAAACGCTGGAGATATAAAAAAATCTATTAAGGATCAATTTTTAGAAATAAAAGAAATTATGGAAAATAAATGGCCTAACATTTTATATATGCCATATTTTCAAGCCTACTCAAATACTTATTCAAATTTAGAGGATTTAAAAAATAAATATAATGAGGCAATAAATGTAATAAAAGAAAAAACAATAGGTATATCTATTGCCACAAGAGGCGATTGTATAAGTGAAGAAATCGCTAAATATTTAGGAGAATTAAATAAGAAAATCCATGTCCAAGTTGAATTAGGCCTTCAAACATCAAATGAGGAAACATCATTAAGAATTAATAGATGTATGACAAATGATGAATTTATTAACGCAGTTAATCTATTAAGAAAGGAAAATATAGAAATAGTTGTTCATGTAATAACAGGATTGCCTAATGAAGAATTAGAGGATAATTTAAATACAATCAATTTCATTAATAGCTTAGATATTCAAGGAATTAAGTTTCACTCACTTCTTCTTTTAAACAATACAAAATTATATGAGGAATATAAAGAAAACAAATTTCATATTTTAACTAAAGAGGAATATGTAAAATACACAGCACTTCAAATATGTAATTTAAGAGATGATATAATAATTCATAGGTTAGCCGCTGATGCCGTTATCGATGATTTAATAGAGCCTAAATGGACAATTAAAAAATTAACAGTTATGAATGATATAGATAAATATATGAGAAATAATAATTTATATCAAGGAATCTACTATAAGAAAAAATAATCAAGCACCAAAGTCCCCTAAAGTTTGACTAGAAAAATCTAGAAAACTAAAGGGGTACTCGTAACACGCTTGATTATTTTATTTTTTCAAATTCTTCCTTTAATTTAAAATATTTTTCATATATATCATCAAATTGATGATATTTAAATACCTTATGTACCTTTTCTACATTCCATTGCTTAATATTATCTGTATGAGGATAAGGTAGATAAAATAATCTTTTTGAGAAATGTCTAATAATAGTTTTCTTATATAAGAATTTTTGATCATTAAATCTTTGAGAAATTAATTTCTTTTTAGTAGTGCTTCTAATAATTGCAGATTGGTCAGCGAATGTTAATTTCTTTAATCTAATTAATTCTCTAGCCTTACCTAATAAATTAGTTTCTCTCATTTTTTTCATATTAAATAACAATACACCAGCATTAATATATCTAGGATTAATTAAGAATTTTCCGTAATGATCATTAGCTGCGGCATATTCATATTTTTCTATATCAATATTCCAAAGCTTTTCAATATCACCATTAAACATTAAATCACAATCTAAATATAATAATTTATCAGGCATATTAGGAATAATATCTGCAAATAATCTTAATAATGTATAAGGTGAGCAGTAACAAGATTCATTAGGAGAATTTCTAAATTCCTTATTATAATAATCTAATACATCAATTTTAGTTACCTTATTATTAGGATTATAATCCTTTGCTATTTTATCTAAATAGCTTGCCATAGAATCAGATAATGCTAAATATTGAGGCTTAATATCAGAAACATCCATTGTATAAATGTATATATTAAATGATTCCTTAGTTTTTGTTCTATTAAATATTGATAGCATAGTAGTCATCATGCCATCAAAAACTTTATCATTTCCACAAAACAAGATATTAATCATTGATATTTTCCTCTCTTTTTATATATTTCCATACCTCAATATTATTTTCCTTGCTTCTTATAACCATTTGATTATAAACCTGATTTCTTAAGTCCCTTCTTGCTTCTATTTTAGATAATTCCTTATTATAAAAGAATGGTCCATCTACATAGGTAATCATTTTAGGCCTTTTTGAAAATCTTCTTTTTCTATAAACATTTGTGAAGCAAAATACAGGTGTATCATATTGAATAGGATATCTAAATGATTGATCCTTAAATGGTCTTATTTTTGTATAATATGGCCAAATAT
>DJXM01000015.1 GCA_002449755.1 Caryophanales bacterium UBA7004 | reverse complement strand
GGAATTTACTTTATCAATTAACGTTAATTCATTTTATCTATTTTCTCTAAACTTATAAATCCCCTCTTTTGGACCATACAATCCTAAATCAATAAAAATATTGTTGTTATTATAAAATACTTTTATTCTCTTATCACTATTGCATAATTCAAATAATATATAATTACCAGTAAATAAATCATCTAAATCACTTTTTATTTTAGAATCATCTTCAAATTGATATGTTATAAAATCCTTAGATAATCCAAAATAATTATCTTTAGACGGATTAATTTTAGAAACATTATCTATTTTAAACTCATATGAAACATTATCATCTTCAATTATAGCCAATGATTCATTATTGAATTTCAATATAGTTTTATTCTTATTTAAGCCATAACTTTCATTATTAGATGAAAGTGGTGAAGTGAATACTTTACCAACCAATTCATATTCACCATATAGCATTTCTTTACTTACTTCATTTTTATTATTTGGAGCAATAAAAACGGAATAATAATATTTTCTATTCTGTAATTTTAAAATATCATCATACTTACAATTAGAGAATAAAAGACAATTAGATATAATTGATATATTCTTAAATCCATTATCTTCTAGCCATTTTAATTCATCAGCTAACACATTATTAAGCAATAAATTATATCTTTTATCTAATTTATCAAAAAGCTCGTTTAATTCATCATCCGATAAACTAATCTTTAAAGAATAATAATCGATTTCCTTGTTCTTTAAATCATTATATTCTTTATCTTCTTTTAAACTTTTTTCTAGTTCACCATGAATACCTTTAATTTTTAGTATTACACCTATTTCTTCTTTACTAGAATAATCCTCAAGTTTAGAATCAAGCACTAATTGCTCATAATTCTCAACCAGCGAATCACTATATTTCACATTTTTATTATTGCAAGAAATCAATAATAACGTAACAAAAGATAATAATATAAACGATAACATCAATTTTTTTCTCATAAGCCAATTTTATATAGCCGAAATACTATATCCTCCTTTATATCAGTATAGCGCCAGAAAAGTCTTGGCACAAGATATACGACTTATTTTGTTTAAAAGTGTATTTTGAAATGTATTAAGATATCAACCGGTATTAATAATACTTAAAAGCTTTTCGAAACGAATTTCAGAAAAATACGTCATTTATTTTTATGTATCCTTTATATTCAAAAAATATAAAATCCATTATTTTAATAAGAAAATATCTTCAATGTAGGTTTGCAATAATCTAAATCTAATTATTTTTCTACTTTGAAGATATCATCATTTTAATTATTTAATCTTTTTTATTACTTTCATTATGGGCAATTACTAATTTAATAAAGTCAATAATTTGATTAAATGCCTCATCCTTATCGCCTTTTACATCAAATATTAATCCTATTACACCATCTTTATATTCAAGCTTTAATCTCTTATATTTTGGGGCTTCCTTAAATAAGAATAATCCATCCTGTGCTTTAGTATTTTCCTTATCAAAAGCGAGTTTAATTCTAAAACCATCTAATTTATTTATTGATTCAATACCTAATTTATCAGCATAAGCCTTCATAAGCTTTTCCTTCATATATAATAATAATTCCTTATCAGGCATACCGAATCTATCAATAAGCTCATCAATTAAAGAATTCATATCATCCTCATTTTTAATTAAATCAATCTTCTTATGAATCTTTATTCTAATATCGTCATTATTAATATATTCCTTAGGTATAGTTCTATTAACTAAAGCCATATATTGTCTTTCAGGCTTTATCTCTTCCTTAGCCTCATCTGGACTTTCCTTTATCTTTTTGATTTCCTCATCTAAAATCTTTAAATACATATCAATACCAATTGTATCAATAAATCCAGATTGCTCCTCACCTAAAATATCACCACTACCTCTAATAGATAAATCTCTCATAGCGATTTTTAAGCCAGAGCCTAATTCATTAAATTCCTTAATAGTAGCTAATCTCTTTTCAGCCTCAGGTGTTAGCATCTTTCTTGGCTCATACATTAAATATGCATATGCAATCTTAGATGATCTACCTACTCTACCTCTAATTTGATACATTTGAGATAAACCTAATCTATCAGCATCATGAATAATTAATGTATTAGTATCAGGCATATCAATACCAGTTTCAATTATTGTAGTACAAATTAATACATCATATTCCTTATCGATATATCCACTAATAATATCCTCAAGTTTTTCCTTTGTTAATTTACCATGACCAATACAAATTCTAGCCTCAGGAACTAAATCTTTAATATGAGCAGCAACATCCTCAATATCCTCAACCTTATTATATAAATAGAATACCTGTCCACCACGAGCTAATTCTCTTTCGATAGCGTCAGTTATAATTCTATCATTTCTTTCAATAACATAGGTTTGGATTGGATATCTATTCTTAGGTGGAGTTTCTATCATAGATAAATCCTTAATACCCATCATAGACATTTGTAATGTTCTAGGAATAGGTGTTGCAGATAAGGTAATACAATCAATATTTACCTTTAATTCCTTTATCTTTTCCTTATGAGTAACACCAAATCTTTGTTCCTCATCAATAATTAATAATCCTAAATCCTTATATTCAATTTCCTTTGATAATAATCTATGGGTACCAACAATTACATCAATGTAACCACCCTTTAAATCCTCAATGATTTTGTTTTGATCCTTCTTAGAAACAAATCTAGAAAGCATGGCTACCTTAACACCATATTCCTCCATTCTAGATTTAAATGTATTATAATGCTGCCTTACTAAAATAGTTGTAGGAGCTAATACAGCAACCTGCTTTCCACCATAAACAGCCTTAAATGCGGCTCTTAAAGCAACCTCAGTTTTACCATAGCCAACATCACCACAAATTAATCTATCCATAGGACGTGGGCTTTCCATATCTCTTTTTACATCATTTACAGCCTTTCTTTGGTCTGGAGTCAATTCATATTCAAAATCATTTTCGAATTGCTCCTGCTCCTCACTATCCTTAGGATATTGAAAGCCAGTTGCTTGCATACGAGACGCATATAATGCAATAAGCTTATCCGAAATATCATGAACCTTTTTCCTAGCTCTTGCCTTAGCCTTAGCCCATGCTGAATCACCTATTGTATTAATAGATACACCCTCAGTACCAGCACTAGCATATTTCATAATTTGGCTAATTTGCTCTAAAGGTACATATAAAGCAGATTTACCACCATACATAATATGTAGCATATCTCTTTTTATTCCACCTAAATCAGATGTAATAATACCTAAATATTCACCTACACCATAATCATAATGAACAACATAATCTCCAATAGTTAATTCATCATATTTTGATATCTTTTGAGCATTCTTATAAATAGATTTATATTTTGCCTTAGATGATTTCTTTTCATCTCTATCAAAAATAGATGCTTGATTTATAATAATAAAATCATCATCCACTAATTCAAATGCAGGAGTTATTGCCTTTATAAAATTAATTTGACCTACTGATATCTTACTACAATCAGTAATATTAACCATCAAGCAATCATTTTCTTCTAATAGCTCAGATAGCTTTTCTCTTCTATCCTCATTAGCTACAGAGACAATTAATCTTTTATTATTCTTTAAGGATATTAAATCACTAGCAATTAATTTTCTATTAGCATTATATGGAACAATATCTTTAGAATTAATTTTAATATCAACTCCACCGATATCTCTTACACCCTCAATTAAAATATTAGAGGCATTCTCTAAATATTTATAATCCTTAAACATCTTTAATCCCATCATAGAATATCCACTCATTCTACCACAGGCATCATTTAAATCTAATGCTAATCTTTGATAAGTCTCTTCACATTTTTTAGGATCAATTAAATAAACCTTTTTATTTTCCTTAAAATCTAAAAGTGAGGTATTTGAATCATCAAAGAATCCTAAATATCTAGATAATACACCTAAATTCTTATGTAATGTTAAGGATTCAATATCTCTTTTATACATATCATCCTCAATAGGTGATAATTCGTAATTATCTAAAAAAGAATAAATTTTATTCTTAGCTACTTCAAATTCATTATCATCATAAATAAATTCAGAAACAGGTAGGATATTAACATAATCAAGAGACGCAATACTTCTTTGTGTTTCAGAATCAAAATGCTTAATAGTTTCAATTTGATTATCAAAGAAATCAATTCTAACGGGCTTATCATAACCTAAAGGGAAGATATCTAAAATAGATCCTCTTCTAGAAAATTCACCAGTGTTAGATACAGTAAAGGAATTAATATATCCAATTTTTAATAATGTTTCACAGATATTTTTAATATCATATTCCTTATCAACCTCTAGCTTAAAGCTACTATTAATCCATGTTTCCTTTTTCATTTCATATTTAATAGCGCCATGAAAATTAGTAATAATAATTCTCTTTTTATCATCATTAACTAATGAGCATAATGTATTAATTCTTTCAAATAAAAAATCACCAGTAGCTGAAATCATTTCACTTGAAACTAATTCATCAGCAGGGAAAAATAAAACATCATCAAAATCAGAAACTGATTGAGAAATAACATCATAATATTTTTGAGCAGTATAAAGTGTAGGTAAAACAACAAAAATACTTTTACTTCCAGAGTAAAAGTCTGACAAAATCAACATCTGGTTATAACCATCAGTAGACCCACCTATTTTCACCTTATCATATGCTAATATGTTAGCCTGTCTTCTCATATTAGCAAAATACTGATATAAATTCATACGCTCCTCCAAGACACGAAATAGGACCTCAAAAGGTCCTAAATCCTATTTATTAATTTGTAGCATCGATTGCTTCTTTAATAATTTTAGGAAGCATCTTGCATTCAGCAATAGAAATCGCAGAAATAGTAACTCTTAATACATTACCCATTGGGATAATATGTATCTTCTTCTTAACTAAATATTCATAAGCCTTTTCTGGATTATTTGCAGGAATTGTAATGAAGAATCCACATACAAATGGTAAAGTCTTTAAGCCTACCTTCTTAGATTCCACAATAAATGTATTGGCTCTAGTAGCTAAAGTCTTTCTTGAAACTGCTAATTCATCCTCAAAAGATTTTACTAATTCCTTGTCCGTTAAAATCTTAGTAACTAAATTAATACCTAAATTTGTTGTATTACTCCATTTAGCTCTAGCTGAGAATTTATTTGCTTTATTGAAATCTTCAATGTTTTCCTTGTTATTAGAAACAATAATTTGAGCACCGATTCTTACACCATATAAAGCAAATGTCTTAGAACCAGAAAATGCCATAACAACAATTGCAGAATCATTTAATTTTTGATATTTTCTAATATTTCTTCTAGTTGAATCAAAGCCTCTAGAATCAAAATCTAAATATGCCATATCATGTAATAATACAATAGGTGTACCATCACTAGATAATTCATTCATCATATCAATCACCATATCCCATTCACTATCCTTCATTGTATAGCCTGTAGGATTATGGCATGGATCATTAATTACAAATAATACTCTACCCTGAGTCTTCTTTAAATTAATGCATCTTTCCTTTAAATCATCTATATTAAATCCGCCATCCTTATTAAATAAAGAATAAGCCTCAAAATCCTGATGATTTTCATAAGCAACCTGCTTATAATTACCCCACATATATGATGGAACCAAGATTTTATCTCCCTCATTTGCATAATTTGCAAAAGTTGAAGATAAAGCACCAGTACCACCTGGAGTTGCCATTACAGCTGTTTTATCCTTAAATTCATTATAATATTCTCTAAATACCCAATGCTTTAAAGCATCATGGAATTCCTTTGAGCCGGGTGTTGATGCATAAGCATATTTTTCATCTGTAGTTAATAAGCCTAATGCCTTATCAACTGATTTAAAAGCAAATAATTTGCCTTCCTCATCATATAGCATTCCAATTGTAGCATTAACAATTGAATTATCCTTTTTCTTTTCTTCCTTTGCGATTGCACCTAAAGTAATAATATTACTTTTATCCTCTTTAATAACACTTCTTTTAGCTAATAATGTCATTTTAGCACCTCAATTCTTTAATATTGTAGCACTAAAATATTTATAAATAAATAATTATTTTAGGAAAAAATAATGGCTGACCAATTGGTCAGCCTGGGGAAGGAGAAAGTGGTTATTCAATTGAAATTGTCTTCTTCAAAGCTTTTTCAGTCATTTTCTTCTTAACTAATACAGTCAAAATACCATCTTGAAGCTTAGCTGCTACATTATCCATATCAGCATTCTCTACTTGGAATCCTCTAGAAAAATTATATTGAGATACAATTTCGTGCCTTAAATACTTATTTTCATTCTTTTCTTCATTATCCTGCTTAATAGATACTGTCAAAACATCATCATCAAGCTCGATATTGATATTCTCTTTAGCAATACCAGGAACCTCCATAGTAAGGATATATCCTTCATTAGTTTCCTCTAAATCAGCATTACCATTAAATCCATTAAATCCAAATAAATCATTTAAATCATAATTAAAATTTCCTAATTCAAACATAATAGTTACCTCCTTAAATTTTAATTATTCAATAACAATCTTTTTCTTTTCCTTTACTTCTGGCTTCTTTGGGCAAAGAATAACCTCTAAAATACCATTTTCGTATTTAGCTTGGATTGATTCTTCCTCAAATTCGCTAAATTGGATACTACGCTCATATGCGCATTCACTTCTTTCCTTAATCAAATACTTCTTAGTATTTTCCTTATTTTCTTCTTTTTCTTCCTTCTTAGCTTCTGTTCTAATAGTTAATAAAGAATTCTCAAATTCGATTTTGATATCCTCCTTATTAACTCCTGGAATAGCTGCATACACATGATAATTACCATCCTCTAATGTTACATTGATAGGGAATGATCTTTTATCTCCTTCGTTAAATAAGTTGCAATTCATTTGATTTGCTAAGTCATATAATAATTCAAACATAATTTGTTACCGTCCTTTTCAATAAATTTTCCATTAGCACTCTGTGTGCCTCAGTGCTAACTACACTTATAGTATAGCACATATTTTAGCACTGTCAACACCTAAGTGCTAATTTTTTTAAATTTTTTTGAAAAATAAAAAATCTATAACTCAATGCTATAGATTTAATAATTCTTCTATTTCATTCTCGTTATAGATTTTAATATTATTTTCTTTTAATAATTTAGCAGTAATTCCCATACCACTAATCTTATTCTTAGTAAATGTACCATCATAAATATAAGTTGAACCACAAGAAGGTGACCCATCCTTTAATATAGCTATATTTATATTAGATAAATCTACTAATTGTAATGCTTGATAAGCACCACTTAAGAAATTTGATGTTAGATCTATCCCCTTATTAGATATAACCCTATCACCATTTATTTCAGATGGATTCCTTGGTATAGATAATCCACCAATAACCTCAGGGCATACAGGTACTAAATCATATTTCTTTTTTAATTCTTCTATTAATGGAATATAATTATTTTTTCCATTATATTTACAATTAACACCTAAAAGACAAGCAGATATTAAAATCTTTTCCATATTAGAAAATATCTTTTAATCTAATAGTTTGCTTACGATCTGGTCCTACAGAGAAGATTGCAACCTCAGAATGAGTTAATTCCTCAACCTTCTTAATATAATTCTTAGCTGCTTCAGGTAATTCATCAAATGATGTTACATGAGTGATATCTTCCTTCCAACCAGGTAATGTAACATATAATGGCTTACATTTTTCAAGTTCAGCTAATGTTGCAGGAACTGTAGTTACCTTCTTACCATCAATTTCATATGCGTAGCAAATCTTAACCTCATCAAGACCTGATAATACATCAAATAGCATTAATGATAAATAATTAATACCAGAAACTCTTCTTGCATAATTTAGAGCTACTGCGTCTAACCAGCCTACTCTTCTAGGACGCTTAGTTACAGTACCATATTCATGACCACGCTCTCTAATATAATGAGCTAAATCACCTTCAATTTCAGTTGGGAATGGACCCTCACCTACTCTTGTTGTATATGCCTTACAAATACCTAAAACATTATTAATATATCTTGGGGCAATACCAGCATTTAAAGGTACTGATGAAGCTGTAGGTGATGATGATGTTACATATGGATATGTACCATGATCAATACATAGCATAACACCCTGAGCGCCCTCAAATAAAATCTTAGAGCCCTTTTCAATTTCTTCTTCTAATAATTCAGATGTATCACATACAAAAGGCTTAATCTTCTTACCATATTCAACATATTCATTATATACAGTATCAAAGTCTAATGTATCTAATCCTAGCATCTTTAATTCCATATTTTTAATATTTAAAGCATCCTTTAAAGCAACCTTAAATAATTCTGGTTCAATTAAATCAGCAATTCTAATACCAACTCTAGATGCCTTATCAGTGTAGCAAGGACCAATACCACGCTTTGTAGTACCAATCTTCTTATCACCCTTAAATTGCTCATAAGCACCATCTAACATTTCATGATAAGGTAAAACTACATGAGCTCTATTTGAAACAAATAGCTGATAGTTCTTAATTCCTCTAGCCTCTAAACCAGCTAATTCCTCTAGCATTTGCTTAGGATTAATAACCATACCATTAGCCATAACATTTTTAATATGTGGATTGAAAATACCAGAAGGGATACTTCTTAAAGCAAATTTCTCACCATCAAATGTAATTGTATGACCAGCATTATTTCCACCTTGGCTTCTAACTACGACATCAGATTCCTGTGCTAAATAATCTGTAATCTTTCCTTTTCCTTCGTCGCCCCATTGGCTACCAACAACTACTAAAGTACTCATAATTATCTCTCCATTCATTTCTTATACTATTACATTATAATACTAACCGCCTTTAAAAAAAATAACTTTTTTCTTAAAATGCCTTATCATCAAACAACAATTCAAAATATTTCATATTAAATTTCAATTCATTGAAGTCATTCTTTATGAAATTATCTATTTTATTTAATATAGAATAAATCGTTTTTATCTTCCTATAGTACCCAGAATGACTAATTGAGCACTTTAAAACAAGTTCATCAACAGATTGATTATTATTAGAAATATATTCAATTAATAAATTATAATAATCATTTCCAAATATCTCACTTCCTATATTAAAAAAAATACAGGCCATAATTAAAACATTCATGCTATGGTCTGTATTACTATTTATAAATTCATCAATAATATTCATTTTTCTTTTATACATACTAATCTTCCTTTATACTTCAATTTCTTTAAGGTCGATAGTAGAAAAAAATTCACCATATGAAACATCTAAGGCAACTAATATCTTAGCTAATGTTTCACTTTTAACATCACATTTCCCATTCTCAATATTATGCATAGCCTTCCTTGATATGCCTGCAATATTGCATAATTCCTCCTGTGATATTTTTTCATTTTTTCTTATTTCAACAATTCTTTCTCCAATTTTTACTGATAACTTCATTCCCATCCACTCTTTAAGAATATTATCATTTAGGGTGTAGAAAACTACCACGTACTAAACTACGCATTTTATAAAAAAATTATCAAAATACAAAAAATACACCATTTTTTTGGTGTATTTTATAAAAATTTATTATTTATTCACAAATTCATCATAGCTCATATTTAATACATTTATTAATGTTGGTGTAATAGATAGCTTTCTAATTCCAATTTCATAAAATTTTAAAGCTACCTCCTTAATAGATGCAACCTCACCACAAACAGATAATGACTTGTCTGTCTTTTTAGCAAACTCTACAACAGGCTTTAATGACAGAACTAAATCATCAATATAATTATTAAAATTACTAAATTCTAATCTTGAAATACCATATAATTCCATAGATAAATCATTAGTACCAATCGAAATAAAATCAGTCTTAACAAAATCATTAATATGTTCCAAGGCTTCCTTAGTTTCAAGCATCATACCTATTAAAGGCACCTGATAATCATTTCTTCTAGCGATTTTTATAACCCAATCCCTTAAATATTCAAATTCAGAATTGGAATAAATCATCGGAAACATAATTCTAGAATTACCATATGTATTAGCCTTCATTATCGCAGAAACCTGAGCCTCAAAAATTTCAGGATTAGTAATATAATTATTAATTCCCTTCTTATCAGCCTTTAAATATTCTATTATCTTATCATCACCAATATCAAATGTTCTAAATGTAATAGGCTTACCATTCATCATTTTAACAGCTTCACTATATATAGAATACTGCTCAAGAAATGTACAAGGTCTATCAGAATTCATAAATAGCATTTCAGTTCTATATAATCCTATAGAATCATAATTATATTCAGCTGCCTTTAAAACCTCAAAGCTATTTGATACATTTGCCATAAATTCATATTCACTATTATGTAAAATAGCTATTTTAGAATTAATGATTCTTTTGCTGTTTTCTCCATCAAATTCTAATTCATCAGCTTGAGATGGATTAACATCAATTTCATTAAATCTTGTATCAATAATGATAGTATCATCAGATTCACATTCAATATCTGCAATAACATAAGGTATTTCAAAGGAACGGCATAAAATAGCTGAGTGAGATGTATATCCTCCATTTTTAGCAATTACACCAACAATAGAATTTCGTCTTTGAATCAAAAGAGATGGATATAAATTATCAATTACTAATATATATTTATCATCATCAGAAAATTTAGTCCTTTGAATCATATTACTTAATAATCTGTCTCTAACATCATTAATATCATTAGTTCTTTCTCTTAAATAGTCAGATTTAGAATTTGCTAAATTTTTAATATACTTATTCATTACAAATTCTAAAGCCTCCTCAGCACTATATCCCTCTTCGATTTTAGCAACTACACCTTTTTTTAAAATAGGGTCTACTGCTATTAATCTTTCAGTCTCTAAAAAATCTGCTAAGTCTGGATTATTTCTTTTAATATCATTCAATTCATGAGATGTTCTTTGAATTGAATGATTTAATTTAATAAGCTCAAATTCCTCAGAAACAAATTCTGGTTCATCATTTTTAATTTTTAATTTTAAAGCCTCACCCATTACATAGCCATTAGATAAGACCTCTTTAATTTTATATTTCATAAATTATCACTTTATTTCCATTTTATTTTTAACATCTAATTTCATATCACTAATCATTTTTAATACAGCCTCTACATTATCATTACCTAATGCCTCTGGTGTATGAGCATCAGCTCCAACAATTAGCTTTAATTTATTAGGATTCTTATCCATATATTCCTTAACTACCTTAAAGAATTCAATATTAGGATATGGCCATAGTTCTCTTTTATTTTTGTCAGCTGAATATTTTAAGCCATTAGTATTTATTTCAAAATAAATATCATGCTTAACACATAACTCAATTAGCTTAAGACAAATTTCCTTAGCTTTATCATCAAATTCATTCTTTCCGTTAATAGATTTATAATCAAATAAATATAAATCAGGATGAGCTAAATAATCAAAGAAGCCAGTTTCAATAGCCCTCTTAGCACATTCATAATATAAATCTACATTCTTATAAGTAATATCCTTATATGTATCTAATACTCTTCCTTCACCATTAAAGAAATGAATACCCAAAATCATATAATCAAGCTTACTTCTTAATTTTCTATACCAATCATCGTTGTTAATTAAATATTCACTCTCTGTTGCTTTAAATAATTTAATATTATATTTATCCTTAAGAATTTCAATATCATTTAAATATTGATCAAAGGTTTCTATATTCATATTTTCATAACAATAATTCTCTTCCCATTCCTCTTTTGTCATACCATGATTAATAGGAATAGGGGCATGATCAGAAAAGCCTAAAATAGACATATTTAATTTTACTGCATATTCAACATAATCCTTGACCTCGCCTTTGGCATGACCACAATATTTAGTATGAGTATGATAATTATTTTTAAGCATATTCTACCTCAACTTCTTTTTTGAATATAAATACATACAACCAAATGATACTAATGTTTCATTTAATAATTCAATATCTCTTATATCCTTAATAAAGAAATATCTAATTATCTTATCAAAATCATCATTACCTAATTTATAAGACATTTTATTTAATATAATGATTGTATCATCTAGCGATATATTTAATATTAAGCAAATAGCTGATGTCAATCCTTTAGATGGAATCATACTAAATCTAAACATATCATTTAGCTTATTGCTATCAACACCTAATTTATTAGCTAAATCATCAATATCAATATCATAATCTAAAAATATTCTTATATTAGCTGATTCTACATTATTATGATTATATATTGAATCTAAATTATTATATGCATCATAATTTGTAATTGAATCCTCGCAGCAGGGAATATCAGGAATTATAACACTACCTAAATATTCTCTTATGTCCTTTTTTAATTCTTCCTTATCCATTCTTACTCATTTCCTTTAAAAAATCATTAAATTCTAAATTAACATTTATATCATTAAAAGCTTTTTTAGTTAATTCTAATTCAGAATTATATATTTCATCTATTTTATCTTCTAATTCTATAAATATTTTTTTATATTTTAAATACATTGAATATAATTCTTTTTCTTTTATTTTCTTTAAATCCTTATTAAAATATTGGCTTTCTAATTTTATATATAATTCAAAAAATCCACTTAATAAATAATATTTATTTTCAATATTATTATTTCTTTTTGATATAAATTCATATGCATCATTAATACATTTATAATTATCATCATATAATTTATTAATTAAATCATTAGATCTCATAGTACTATTTTTATTATATCTCCATAAATATATTGGAATATTTAAAATAGGATGATTAGATGATGTCATGAATAATATTTTAGTAAAATATGAATCCTCACAATATTTTAATCCTTCATTAAATCTAATATTATTCTTTATTAAATATTCTCTTTTTAAAAATAAGCCATGCATAAATATATATAAATCCTTATCATGTAATGTATATACATATTTATCATCTATTAATACCTCTTCAATAAAATAACTTAATAAAAAATCAAAATCATTCTTCTTTAAAGCATTAATTGCATATTTTAATCTATTCTCTATAAATTCATCATCTGAATCTATAAATGTTATATATTTAGAATCACTAATATCTATTCCATATTGTTCTGCCATACCTTGAGTATTATGAATTTTTGGAATAATATATTCAATATTTAATTTTCTAAATCCATTTAAAAAAGATTTACTTAATTTATATCCATCGATATCACCAATTATTAAAACTCTAAATTCATTAAAATCACTATCCTGCTTTTCTAAGGAATTTAATAAGCCCTTTAAATAACTTTCATCTTCTTTAAATTGAGGAACAATTATATCTAAAAAATATGACATAAGCTTATCCTTTCAACATATTTATATTGTATCACATTTAAGATATTAAAAAAGAAAAGAAGTGTAATTAAAGTTGTTAAAACTTAACAATTACAGTCTTTTAAAATTATTATTTTAATAAAACAGTTCCATTTGGACATAACTGCAATTGGCAATAAAAATACTTTTTTAATCAAAATAGCACCCATGTCAAAATTTTTCCACACAGAATCCACGCACTTTCCACTCGTTTTTAAAAATAAAGAGCTATAGATTTTAACCTATAGCCCATAAAATTAAATTGCAAATTCTCCGTCTTTAAATATTTGGACAGTCTTACCATCAAATGTTTCACCAACAATATTTAAATCGCTAGAGCCAATCATAAAATCAACATGGATAACTGAATTATTTAATCCAACGCTCTTAATTTCTTCTTCACTTAATTTAGTGAAATCTTTAATACAATCCTCAAATGCTCTACCTATAGCTAAGTGGCAGCATGCATTTTCATCATATAATGTTGAATAGAATAAAATTCCTGTTTTATTAATTGGAGATGAGAATGGTACTAACGCAATTTCACCTAAACGAGAGGCACCCTCATCAATAGAAATTAATTTCTCTAATAATTTCTTTTCCTCTTCCTTTTCTGATAAAACCTCAACAATTTTACCATCCTTAAATCTAAAGCCAAAATCAGATACTACAGAGCCCATTACAGATAATGGCTTAGTTGAATATACAACACCATTTGCTGTCTTAGGGTCTGGAGATGTAAAGCATTCCTCTGTTGGCATATTTGGATTATATTCAACACCTGAAATTGTCTTTTCATTTCCTGATTCAAATACTAAGCATTCAGGCTTTTCAATTGTAAAATCAGTACCTGTTTGTTCTGATTTATAAATGAACTTTTTGAAATTTAAAGCATTAAGCTTATCTGTCTTTTCCTGTAGGAAGGCATTATGCTTATTCCAATTTTCAATAGGATCACCATTAACTCTAGTTACTTCTAAGATAGCATCCCATAGCTTATCAATAGCCTTCTTTACAGGTAAATCTGGAAATACCTTCTTAGCCCATGCCTCACCAGGAATTCCAATAATACACCATTGATATTTATTTTCCATCTGATCACGATATTTCATTGTGATAGGTCCAACAATCTTTCTAACTGCTGTAACCTTTTCCTGATCAACACCAGCTAAAGCATCTGGATCTGATGAATCAATATATAATCTTGCAGGTAGTGTTTCTACCTGATATTTTAATTTTTCTTCCTTCCATAAAGGAAATTCTGTTAATGCTTCAAGCTTAGCATGCTTATAAGTTAAATAATCAACCTCATCTGATACCCAATCAACTGTTACCTTTCTAGCCTTAGCCTTATAAGCCTCTTCTACTAAATATTTAACGAAATAATTATCATTAACATTTGCTGTGATAATTAAATCCTGTCCCTTTTGGATATTAACACCCATTCTAATTGCAAGCTTTGCGTATGACTTTAAAACTGCCTTTTTCATTATTTTCTATTCTCCTTAATAAACCTTTCAATATCATCAGCCTCTTTAATAATTTGAGGTGATAGCCACTCTGCCCCATCTAGAGTGATTAATACATCATCTTCAATTCTAATACCAATATTTTCTTCCTTTATATAAAGACCAGGCTCATTAGAAATAATTGAACCAGGCTTAAGTGGTGTATAATCACATAAATCATGGCAATCAATTCCTATATGATGTGATACACCATGATAATAATATTTAGATACCTCTTCCTCAGTCTTTTCCTTAATTAATCCAATATTATATAATTCTTCCTTAAAATAATTTCTTAATATTTGATTTAATTCCTTTGTTGTAATACCAGGCTTAGCATTATTAAATACAAGCTTTTGTCCATTTAAAACAATGTTATAAATTTGCTTCTGTCTTTCACTAAATTTACCTGATATAGGGAATGTTCTTGAAATATCTGATGAATAACAATTTAGGCTCGCACCTAAATCAAATAAAATCAAATCTCCATTTTTAGCAAAAGAATCATTATTACTATAATGTAAGCAGCATGAATTAGCACCACTAGCTGCGATTGTTGGGAATGAATATCCTGTAGCTCCATTAGCCTTAATTGCTTGATCAAAATATGATTCAAGCTCATATTCATACATTTCACCAATATGAGATAAAATATTCTTTATACCCTTATTAGTTATTTCAACAGCCTTTTTAAATTCCTCTATTTCAAGCTCATGCTTAGTTGTTCTTGCATGCTGAAATAGGATTCTACCATTTTTAATTTGCGTAAATGGGAATCTTTCAACAATTTTATTTGCAAAAAATGCCTCATATGATAATGGCTCATTTTCACCATTATCAACGATATCTAAATATAGCTTATTATAAACCTGTAATGTATTAGCTAAGCACTCATTAAATGATTGAATATATCTAATATCCTTTATACCAGATATTTTATTAACCTCTTCCTTTGATAAAGGAGCTCCAACCCATTTAGCCTTATATTCATCATAAGGATTAATGAATATAATCTCATTAGTCTTTTCCTTACCCTTAACAAGCATAACAATGTTGTTATATTCTACAACACCACATAAATAAAAATAATTTCTATTAATATCGAATCTCACATTATGAGTTTCAATATTATTTTCTCTAGAGAAAACTACTAATATAGAATTCTCTTCCATTTGATCTAATAATTTTTTTCTATTAAAACAAAATAATTCACTTTTCATAAAATCCACCCTAAGCGGCTACTAAATCCTTTTTCTTAGCCTTCTTTGTAATATCTTCCTTTAATGATTCAACCATTTCCTGTTCAGATTCTAATTCCTTTTCCTCGTCTAATTCAATCTCATCTAAAATATCCTGTAGGTGATATTCCTTCTTTAAATATTTCTTAGTTTGGAAGCCAATTAATACAGTTAAAGATGAATTAATAATGCCTTGGGCTACTGAATCAATAATTGTACCTAAGGCAGTACCTAAAAACGGAATGCTTTCAACAGCCTTTCCCCCAAATTTAGTAACAGCTGTAGTTGCCATGCTACCGGTTGCATTACCAACACCATAAGCAATTAAAGCATCAACTATAACAGATTGATAAATTTTAGCTAGCTTAGCATCTGATGGTCTATAGCCATATAGGAATACAATATCCTTAATTAGGCTTAAATTATATGCCGCAACAAATAATGTATCAACCTTTTCAGATTGAGACAAAGCAGTTGTAATACCAACCTTAAATGCATGATCTCTAATCATCTTATTAGATGCTAATCTAACATCCTTATCATAAATAGATGTTAAAACATTTTTTACCTCTTTATCATTCTTAGTTTGTCGTGCAATCGCAAGCTTGCCAATTAATTCATCACTATACCAGCCAACTCCTTCAGTATTAGCCTTTAAATCAATCATCTTATCAGCAATACTATTTCTTAGCTCTCTATTATATTTTTGAGCCTTACTAGCATTAGATTGATCTACATTAGTAATAAATGCTTTAGTATTTTTGATTTTAATAATTGGAATTATATATACAAAAATATAAATAATTGCGGCAACGCCAATTCCAACATAGCCTGCAATTTTATGTATCTCAAACAATCTCATTACTAAAAAGAAAAGACAAACAAATATAATAATACCTATTGATGCTGAAAATATAAATAGGAACGTTTTAGCAGCCTTTACATTTTCAGGCTTAGAATATTTCTTCTCATATTCTTCTAATGTTAATTTCTTATCAATGTTTGATTTAGCCATTATCTCACCATCCTTTAATTTTATTTAGCTTAGAATCCCAAAATCCAATACAAAACAATTATAACAAAAAATGGCAGTTTATTAAACTACCATTAATTTCAATTAAGTATTAAATTCATTATTTAACTCTTAAAATCATACATTTTAAATATAATTGCTCCTCACTTTGTAAAAGTGCAGGATGATCAGGAGCTTGAATTCTAAAATCTAAAAACTGAATAGTTCTTTTAGCATCTAATGCTGCCTCATTTACCATTTGCATAAATAAATCAGGAGTCATATGCTGGCTACATGAAAATGTTAATAAATATCCACCAGATTTAATAATCTTCATTGCTTGCATATTTATTTCTTTATATCCTCTATATGCCTTTTTCAATGAATCCTTATTCTTACTAAAAGCCGGAGGATCCAAAATTATTAAATCGAAGGCTTGCTCAATTTCCTTTGAATGAAGATAATCAAAAACATCAACACATTTAGCCTCTAATTGAGTATAGCCATTTAATTTAGCATTATTCATAATTTCATTGCATGCACGCTCTGATATATCACAGGCAACAACATGCTTAGCACCATATTTACATGCATGCAGTGCAAATCCACCTACATTAGAAAAAGCATCTAATACATATTTATCCTTAGCATATAATCTTAAGATATCTCTATTAAGCTTTTGGTCTAAAAAATAGCCTGTTTTTTGACCATTTTCTATATCAACAATCATCTTAATCCCATCTTCAACAATTTCAACTCTAGGATTAAATTCACCATATAAAAATCCTTTAGTTTGCTCTAAGCCTTCCTTTTCTCTTGTTGGCATATCTGATCTTTCATAAATACCCTTACAATTAGTTAATTCAACTAATATATCAACAATATCCTTCTTTATCATATCCATTCCTAAGGACATGAATTGAACTGATAAATAATCTCCATATTTATCTACAACAAGGCCAGGTAAAAAATCAGCCTCTGAAAAGACTAATCTAGTTGCACTCCATTCTAGATTTAATCTATGCTCTATAGCATATTGAATTCTTCTTTTAAAGAATTCTTTATCTATCTTTTCATTAATATCAAAAGATAATATTCTAACCATTATTTTAGAATTAGCATTAAAGAATCCGTAGCATAAAAAATCATTATTAGATGTATAAACCATACAAACCCTACCAGATTCAAATTCACCTTCAAATTTATCTATTTCATTAGAAAATATCCAAGGATATCCATTTATTTTCTCTTTTTCTTCATTCTTCTTTAAAATAATTTTTAACATAAGCAATATACCTTTCAGCTCGTTTATTTTAGCATTATTTTATATTTACTTCAATACAAGAAAAAGCTATTAGCTTTTAACTAATAGCAGCTCTTTTGGTTTCTACATATGACATAATTAAAGGACCAACACCCTTAGCATCATTTGAACCTACAGCTTCAGCTAAATAATATTCAAATGAGCCATCTCTATATAATTTAGTTTCAGACCCTAATCCAGCAGTAATACAAATATTTTTTAATTCATTATCTATGAAATATTTAGATGTAACTCCATTATAAATTTCAATACCCTTATTATAATAATCACTATTTAGGGTACCATTATTAAATCCCTTTAATATACTATATGCTAATAAAAGGGATCCACTAGATTCTAAATAATTTTCTATAACAACATCCTCTTTATAATCATTTAAATATTTTGAATATTGTGAATAAGAAATATTTGCTCTATCGCCTTTTCTATCGATTACCTGATAAAACATTTTTGAATCAGCATCCTGATATTTTAAAATACCATCAATAGCTTCAATAAAAATTGATTTTAAATAATCTCTTTTTTCACCCTTAGGATAATATTCAAGAACATCAGCTAATGATGCTAAAAACCAACCATTGCTTCTTAACCAAAATGATTTTGAGCATTTATTTTCTGCTGCCCAAAATATATCAGTTTCAGAATATCCATGATAATATAATTGCTTTTCTTCGCTAAACAAATGCTCTCTTACAAATTTATATTGATTATATAAATCTAATAACAAAGCATCCTTCTTAGCTTCATCATCTAAGCATAAAGCATATTTAATTGTAAATGGAGCATACATATAAAATCCATCAAGCCATACCTGATTTGGATAAATATCCTTATGAGAATAACAAATACCATCACTTAATCTTGGAACATTCACTGTATAAATTTTATATGTAGTTAAAATAGCATGCAAATATTTTTGATTATTAGTATACTTATATAAATCAAATAAAATATTTGATTCACATACACTATCTAATTCACCTAAAGCATAAGGTGCACCATCACTACCACTAGGTCTTAAGAAATTACCCTTAGCAGTTAAATAATAATCAACATATTTTACAACAAAATCTAAATATTTATTATCCTTTGCTTGATCATATAAGGATAGCATAGATTTTAAAAATACACCATCAATATAATTCCATTTATCCTTAAATCCTTCCTTATTCCATGATGGAATATATGAATCAGTTGATTCCATCAATGAATTAATATATGATTCCATTCCAACCTCATTTGGAAGAATCAATGAATCATAATTAATTTCACTATCCATTACAGGCTTTAAATTTATATTTGTTAAATCCTCTTTTTTCTCTTCTTTTTCTGGTACTATTTCTTTTTCCTTATCATTAGTATTATTCTCAACACTACCACATGATACTAAAAAGAAAACAGAAAATAAAAACAATAAAATCTTTTTCACAATTAATACTTCTCTACATATTCTAAATATTCTCTGGCCTTTTTAGTTAAAACCTCTAAGCCAAAATATTTTAATATTGCTCTATATAATTCTTCACCACTTAAATTTAATTCATTAACTAAATTCTTTAATTCAACTGGTGGAATATCATAAATCAATCTATTAGAATTAATTCTTAAATAATCAACCTTAAATACACCACTACTAGGCCAAATAACAGTATCATAGATTTCATCCTTTAATACATATCCACTTTTTCTAATTTCATTCATTATAAATTCTAGAGCCTTTCCACTTATTTTAGCTACATCAAAAACCTCTCTCATTCTAGCCTTCAGGGTATTTAATGTTACTGGAGCTTCAGTTTCAATAACATTTTTAATGTTTTCGCTTAAATAGCCTTCAATAGATGAAAAATTATTATATAAATCATCTAATGTTAAATGCTTCAAATTTACTGCTTGATTATAATTGATTGTTTTCATTTGTTATCCTCCGAATTATTATTTAAAACAGAAAACCTCTAATATCATTTTAACATAACTATTTTTCATTTAAAAAAACTATTTTTAATATAAACACATTTTTTTGTTAATTGATAAAGTAAATTCCGC